>CADCQU010000085.1 GCA_902803635.1 uncultured Lachnospiraceae bacterium
CCGAAAGCTCCACTGGAGCTTTCTCCGCATGCATGGCAACTGGACTGTTTTCTGCACACTGAGGCGTCGCTTCGCTCAGAATGACACGCCTTTCATGAGGTAGAAAAGCTTTTAGCGAAGCTGAACTGTAACCTTCACAAACTACGTTCACCCTGACTTTCCATACAACATATTGCACAAATAGAGCGGATAGTGTAAGATAAGAATCGTAAAAACCGCACATTTCTGTACCTATCAATGCATTTGTCAGAGGTACGCATGTTCGAGGAAGAAACCATGGGAAAAACAAAAGCAAAAAGCAATTACACGGTACCCGGAGTCATCGTCCGGTGCGCCCTGCTCGGGCTCCTGTGCTACTACCTTTTCTGGCGAATCTTCTTCACACTGCCCTACCACAACTCCGTTTTGGAGATGGTTCTGGGCGTCCTGCTCCTCATTTGTGAATTTGCCGGCCTATTCCGTCTGCTTATGCTGATTTTCAACTATATCAACTTCCGGGAATCCCCGGAGCTGATGGAAATATACAATTCCGACCAGACCGTCCAGGGCTTCCTCGCCGAAAAGGGCGCGGAAAATGTCGAGCTGCCCGACGTTGACGTCCTTGTGACGGCCTGCGGCGAGCCGCTGGAAATTCTGGAGAAGACTATCCGGGCCTGCATGCATTTGCATTATCCCGAAAAAGAGAAGGTCCACGTCCACGTGCTCGACGACGGGGACAGTGCCGCGCTTGAGAAACTGGCGAAGGAGTACGGGGCCGGCTACATCACGCGGAAGGAGCACAAGAACGCGAAGGCCGGGAACCTCAACAACGCCCTCCGCATGACAAATTCCAAGCTGGTCGTCGTCTTCGATGCTGACATGGTTCCGCATGCGGATTTTCTGTCCCGGACGGTCCCCCATTTCCTTGCGGAGGCAAATGGCAAATGGTCCGTGGACAACACGAAGCTTGGCTTTCTGCAGACCCCGCAGGCATTCTATACCGAAGATTTGTACCAGAGCACCTTCCGCGTCGGTAAAATCGTGCCAAATGAGCAGGACCAGTTCTACCGCAACCTCCAGCCCTGTAAAGCCTCCAAGAACTCGGTCATTTGCTGCGGCAGCAACGCCGTGATGCTGCGGCGGGCTCTGGAGGAGGTCGGCTACTTTACCGAGAACACGATCACGGAAGACTTTGCGACGGGCCTCAAAATCCAGCGGGCGGGCTACTCCTCCCTGGCCCTCGACCGGACGCTGGCCGAGGGGACCACCCCGGACAGCCTCCGCTCCCTCATCCGGCAGCGCGAACGCTGGGGACGCGGGACGATCCAGACCCTGCGGCAGTGCGGCCTTTGGAGCCGCGATTACACCTGGGGCCAGCGTCTCAACCTTCTTGCCTCGCTCACTCCTCGTACCCGGCCATATCATGATGAACCTTTGGGCCGCAAATGACGAAGACCCCACGGCCCTAAAATCCTTCGGCAAATACACCGCTGAAGGCACCCAGACGGCGTATTACAAGGAATTCTCCTACACGCCGCTGGAAGGGCTTGCACAAAGCTGAAAATCTAACGTAGGAAAAGGAACAGTACTCATGAAAATTGATTACCATGTGCATACGGAATACAGCGATGATTCCGACTACAAAATGGAAGAGGTCGTAAAGGATGCGATTGCCCTTGGCCTTGACGAAATCTGTTTTACGGACCATGTCGATTATGGCGTCAAGAGGGACTGGAACGACCCGAGAGGGCTGCTCCATCGCCCCGATGATCCTGGTGTCATTTTGGCAAATGTCGATTACCCAAAGTACGCGGCGGAGATTGCCAAATGGAAGCAGCTTTACAAAGACCGCATCACCATTAAGATGGGCATGGAATTCGGGATGCAGCAGCATACGATTCCTGCATTTGAAAAGCTGTTCCGCGTCTACCCTTTTGATTTTATTATCCTGTCCGTTCACCAGGTGGAGGACAAGGAATTCTGGACGCAGGATTTCCAAAAGGGGCGTACACAGGAAGAATACAATCTGCGGTATTACGAGGAAATGCTGGAAGTGGTCAGGCGGTACCACAATTACAGCGTCCTTGGACACCTGGATTTAATCAGCAGGTATGACCTGGCCGGCATTTTTCCATTTGAACGAGTCCGTCCTGTCGTTACCGAGATCCTGAAAACCATCATCCAGGATGGAAAAGGAATCGAGGTCAACACGTCAAGCCACAGATATGGCCTCAAGGATCTGACTCCTTCAATGGATATTCTCCGGTTATACCGGGAGCTTGGCGGGCGGATCATCACTGTGGGAAGCGACAGCCACCGCAAAGAACACCTCGGCACATATATCGAGGAAACCATGCGAGAATTAAAACGGCTTGGTTTCCAGGAAATCTACACCTTTGAAAAAATGGTTGCCATACCTCATGCATTGTGAAAAGCAACGCCCAGCAGTCTTGTACCCCAAGATAACCTTGATATCTTGACAAATAAGTTATCCCGGTATATATTGTTTTCTAGGAGGTGACGGAATGATGGGTGATGAAATGAAAGACCGCATGCAGGAAATCGAAGAGACGTTGGCAAAACTGCCTCGCGGGAACGTTGTTTACAAGACGATTAAAGGGAAAAAGCAGCCGTACTTGCAGTGGACGGAAGATGGGCGGCAGAGGTCGCAGTATGTCAAGGTCGCCACGCGCGAAGAGACGCTGGCAAATGTCGCGAAGCGGAAGGAGTTGGAGAACGAGCTGGCTACTCTAAAAAAGAAAACAGAAGAAAATGAGCTGATGTATCTCAAAGAAGCGTTCAAGAATCAAAGCACTCGCCCGGAATCTCCTTCTTTCAAGACAAATGTCCTTTGCGGAGCGGCTTTGGACCTCGCGGTTTCAAGAGTGGCGGATTTTAAACGACGATTCTGCTTCAAATGGCTTGAAAAATTCCTCACAACGAAGATGGTCGGCCGTGTCTGCGTGCTCTACGGCCTCCGACGGACGGGAAAAACCACGCTTCTCTTTCAGGCTCTACAGGACCTGACTACCGAGGAACGGGAACGCGCCGTGTATATCAAGGCCAGAACGACCAACACAATCTCCGATTTCTGCGACGACCTGAGCCTCCTAATCTCACAGGGCTACCGATACGCCTTCATTGACGAGGTGACGCTCCTTCCGGATTTCATCGACTCCGCATCCGTCTTTTCGGACATCTATGCCATGCAGGGCATGAAAATCGTATTGTCCGGGACGGACTCTTTAGGTTTCTGGTTTACCCAGACACAGGAACTCTATGACCGTGCCTACACGATTCACACGACGTTCATTCCCTTCCGCGAATACAGCTTCCTGCTCGGAATTGACGATTTGGATGAGTACATTCGTTACGGAGGAACCCTGCTCCCCGGAGAACTTGCATTTGACGATCCGGACGCAACGTCCTTCGATGCCGCCTTCCGTGACGATGAAACCACCCGGAGGTACATCGACACGGCCATTTGCAACAACATCCAGCACTCCCTCGCCACCTGTGAGCGCGGAAATTATTTCCGTCACCTGCGTGAGCTTTACGAAGCCGGCGAGCTGACCGGAGCCATCAACCGTATTATAGAAAGTATGAACCATCAGTTCCTTCTTTCGGTGTTGACAAGACCTTTTAAATCTCACGACCTCAGATCGGCGGCCGAACTCCTTCGGAAACAGACCGACGAAGCCAAAAGGACAAGAATTCTGGACCGAATCAACCGGAAAGCTGTCACAAAAAAGCTTATGGAGCTTCTACAAATTCGCAACCAGGAAGATGCCCGAATTGGAATCCGTGACGTTCACGTTCGTGAAATCAAAGAATATCTAAAAGCCCTGGACCTTATCGTCGACTGTCCAAGGGAAACAATGGGCAGCGAGCCCGAAGAATACGTCCTTTTCACGCAGCCAGGAATGCGGTACTGCCAGGCACAGGCCTTGGTCCATGTACTGATGAAAGAGGAAACCTTCGCGGCATTTGATGATCACGATAAAATGCTTGCAACAGAAAAGATTCTCGAAGATGTCAGGGGACGCATGATGGAGGACATCGTTCTTCTGGAGACGGCAAGATCGATTTCCAAAAAGAAACGTGTCTTCAAGCTTCTCCTTGCCCGAAACGAGCTGGACATGGTCATCTGCTCCCCCGAAGAAGGAAGCTGCGAAGCCTACGAAATCAAGCACAGCAAAGAAATCACACCCCGCCAGTACCATGTCCTAAGCGACGAGGAAGCCTGTGCCCTTGTAGAAAAACGCTTCGGGAAAATAACAAAAAAATGCGTCCTCTACCGCGGAGAGAACCGTTTCCTGGAGAACGGAATCGAATACAAAAATGCGGAGGAGTACCTCAAGGAGTTATAATCTCTCTCGCGCTCTCATCGTACCGCCCCAGATTATCACAAAAAACCGCCGAACCTGACAAGGGTGATCAATCCCTGTCAGGTTCGGCGGTTATCCATAACGAATATAATATCAGTACGTTGCCTGACTTAACGCCCGTCACTCATTCTTCAGCAGATATTTGTTGCTGACGACTTTCATGGAGAGGGCTTCGCTGATGAGTGGGCAGAAGACGGGGGTTGTGGGGCGGATGACGATGCCTTCCTTCTTGCCGCCCCTCGGGTAGTCGCCGTCGGCGCGGGTAAGGAGGGCCTCCACCGTGGGGTACTTGGCAGGGAGGTCCATGCCAATTTCCTCGATGGGGACGCTCTCGAGCTGGAGAGCCTTGCAGACTTCGAGCATCCTCGTCAGGCCAACCCGTTTTCCGTTTTCGCGGATGGTGAAGACATACCATGCGGGCTTGGTGAGGCGCAGCCGGTTTTTCTGGATGCCCGGAGCGCAGAGCTCACCCTGGATGGTCAGGGTGGCGAGGGCATTTGCCTTTGCGAAGTCCTCCATCTTCTCTTTCAGGTTCATGGATTTTACCAGTTCATAGAACGGGCTGTTTCCATCGTCCTTGTACTCATAGTTATGGCCGGTCACATGGAAGCCGTTCTCGTCGAGGCCGACGGAGTGCGAGGAGCCGTCCATCTTGGTACTGATGTAGTATTCCAATCCGGCAAAAGCCTCTATAAGGCCAGGTTCAGCCTGCACCCTGGTCTCATCGGTGTGGGGGATGTCACGGGGGAGGGTGCCAATCGTGGTTCCCCCGGTCGTGATCCGCTCCTCAATCTCCCATTTGCGGACGCCAAGGATTTCCGTAACATCGGTGCCAAGCTCCACATCCGCCGGAATCACCGGAAATGCGCTCACCGGAAGAAGCAGGCCCTGGGAAATCTGGCCGCGGAACTTCTGGGTGCGCAGACGGAAGCCCTCGCCCATGACATCGGTCTTTTTGTAACTCGATGCACGAAGGAATTCAAATTCAGGGGCGATAGGCAGGAAGCTGTCCACCTCGAAATAGACGGCCAGGTCCATCGGGGCGAACTGCCCCTTGTTCACGACACACTGCCAGCCGAGGACGTGGGCCAACTCAATCCGGTCCGCCCCCTCGATTGGCTCAATCTGCCAGATTCGTTGAATGCTTGCAAGTTTTCTCAATTTCATTTCCTCCATGGAATCTCTACCTGTACGATTGTCGTTCCGTATGTCCAGCTTCGTTCAGAAGGATAGGCCAGTCACAACAAAACAAATCTATTTACATTTGCATACCTACCGATAGAGAAGGTTGTAAAATCGAAGATGCCTTTCCATATCCCCATCATACACCTTATCTTTCACGTTGTCACTGAACCTGTAGTTTAGTGTCCGAATA
>CADCQU010000086.1 GCA_902803635.1 uncultured Lachnospiraceae bacterium
CGTAGCCCGCTACGCCTCCTTCCTCCGCCTTGTAGAAACGAATTTATCCTAAGCCATCTGTACAACTTATTTCTCAACAGCTCCTAAGTTGGCAGAGATTTGTATAGGATAAAAAAATTGAAGCACCCGCCGGAAACCTGGCGGGTGCTTTGCAATTTTCTGATATTAAAACTCCAGCTCCCAGTAGTATTCCTCGGGATCAAGCTCCTCGCCGCGGTCGTCGAAGACGAGGGTGGCGGTTTTGGAGTCCTTGGGGAGGGAGAAACAGACCGTGGCCGTGCAGCTCTCGCCGGGTTTTACGGACTCGGCCGAGGGATATTCTTTCTCCTCCCCGAAAAGATAGGGGGCGCAGGCCTTGTCGTCCGCGTCGTAGAGGCGGAAGAAGAGGGAATTGACACGGAGCTCGTCGTCGTAATCGGTGCTGGTGTAGGTGTAGACGATGCGGACGACCTTCTCCGCGTCGAGCCCTTCCACGCGATCCTTCGTGAGGACGGCCTTGTTAATGGTGAGATCGTAGAAGCCGAGGGAGGATTCCGGCGTGACGGTCTCCCCGATTTTTGCCAGTTTGGCATTTTCCGAGAGGGAAATGGCCTCGCCGGGGATGGCGGCGAGCCCCTCGGGGTTGTACTTTGCCTCTTCCGGTCCCGAGTAGACCTCGCTGGTCTCGCTGGCAAGGTAGGCGGGAAGCGAATCCTCCGGCTCCGGGATGGGCGTACCCTCCGGCGGGAGAACATCGCTGCTCTCCAAAGAGGAGTCGGTTGTCGAGGAGATGGACGAAGGCGTGGTCATCGCGGAGATGGGGGTGCCGCCGGAATCCTCCGGGAAGGAGGAGGCGGCGAGCCGCTCGTCCCCACAGCCGGAGAGAAGAAGAAGCCCCAGAGCGGCGGCCAGAGCCGGGGCAAGGAATTTTTTGATCATTCGAAATCCTCCAAAAATGGAAAACAAAACAAGCCATGGACGGTATACGAATCTCATGGCGGGACATTTGCTATACGAAGTTTTACATAGTATAGCATGATTTCTACCGCCTTTCCAGAGGAAAGTGAAGGATTCACAGATACTCCACAATTCGAAGGGACTCTATTTGTTGCTTTCTACTTGGCTCCCCCTCAGGGGGAGCTGTCAGCGACGAAGGAGCTGACTGAGAGGGGTAACCCAAGGGACTCCTTTTTCTATGATGCTTTTCACTCCCCGCTACGCCCCCTCTCCGTCACGGCTTCGCCGTGCCACCTCCCCCTCAAGGGGGAGGCAAGAGGAGCGGCGTTTTCGTGGAGCGAACCGCCGGAACTGTAACGTCACGGCGAGGATTTTTTACAAAAATATAAAAATTTTTCTTGACGGGGGGCATTTGGCGTGGTAAAGTTATGGACAGTCGCCGGACAAATGATGTTCGGCGGGTATTTGTCAAAAACAAGTAGAGGATGGCTCTCACCCCGGCACGTGGCTAGTGACCGGGCGTTCATATCGACAGAGGCGGGCAAAGGCCTTCTTTCTGTGCGTGTGGACGGGCGGCCTCTGCCCGTCTTTTTCATTTGAGGAGGGTACGAAGATTAGCGAGTTAATGATAAATGAGCAGATCCGGGACAGGGAGATCCGTCTCATTGGGGCAAATGGCGAACAGCTTGGTATCATGTCCGCCTACGAGGCACAGAAGATTGCGGACGAAGCGGGGCTCGATCTGGTGAAGATCGCGCCGATGGCGACTCCCCCGGTATGCAAGATCATCGATTACGGGAAGTACAAGTACGAACAGGTACGCAAGGAGAAGGAAGCCCGCAAGAAGCAGAAAATCGTTGAGGTCAAGGAGATTCGCATGTCCCCGAACATTGACACCAACGATCTGAACACGAAGATTTCCGCAACGCGCAAGTTCCTCGAGAAGGGGAACAAGGTGAAGGTCAGCATCCGTTTCCGCGGGCGCGAGATGACCCACACGGCCCAGAGCCGCCCGATGATGGACGACTTCGCCACGCAGCTTTCGGATATCGCCGTGGTCGAGAAGCCCCCGAAGATGGAGGGGCGCTTCATGACCATGTTCCTTGCAGCAAAATAAAGGATAGAGAGGAGAAAACTACCATGCCGAAGATGAAGACCAAGAGAGCCGCAGCTAAGCGCTTTCATGTGACAGGTACCGGAAAACTGAAGAGGATGAAGGCTTACAAGAGCCACATTCTGACCAAGAAGAGCGCCAAGACCAAGAGAAACCTTCGGAAGGCCACCATCACGGACCAGACGAACGCCAAGGTCATGAAGAAGCTTCTGCCGTATCAGTAAGGATTTAGCCTGTCAACAGAATTGGAGGTAATAGAAAATGGCAAGAATTAAAGGCGGCTTGAACGCTAAGAAAAGACATAACCGTGTACTGAAGCTGGCGAAGGGTTACTACGGCGCCCGCTCGAAGCAGTACAGAATCGCGAAGCAGTCCGTCATGCGCGCGCTGGCCAGCTCTTTCGCCGGCCGCAAGCAGAGGAAGCGCGACTTCCGCAAGCTCTGGATTGCCCGTATCAACGCGGGTGCCCGTATGAACGGCCTTTCCTACAGCCGTTTCATGTATGGCCTGAAGCTCGCCGAGATCGACATCAACCGCAAGATCCTTGCGGACCTCGCCGTCAACGATGCGGAAGCCTTTGCCTCCCTCGTGGAACTCGCAAAGTCGAAGCTCGCCTGACGTTATACTTGACAAATGTAAACCGGCACGCAGCCTATATTTCCGCTGTATGCCGGTTTTCTTTACCCTCACGCCAAATGCCGGAAGGGAGGATGGCATGGATTTTTTTGATTATATGAAGACGAAGAATCTGAAGAAGGAGTCCCCGCTTGCGAGCCGCCTCCGCCCGCGGACGCTGGAGGAGGTGGTGGGGCAGCAGCATATCATCGGGAAGGGCCGTCTTCTCTACCGCGCCATCCGCGCCGACCGCCTCACCTCGGTGATTTTTTACGGGCCGCCAGGCACCGGCAAGACCACGCTCGCACAGGTCATCGCGAACACCACAGATGCGAATTTCCGGCAGATTAACGCCACCACCTCGGGAAAGAAGGACATGGAGACTGTCGTCGCCGAGGCCAAGGAGGCCATGGGCGGCTACGGCCGGCGGACAATCCTCTTCATCGACGAGATCCACCGCTTCAACAAGGCCCAGCAGGACTATCTCCTGCCATTTGTCGAGGACGGTACCGTCATCCTCATCGGGGCGACGACGGAGAACCCCTATTTTGAGGTAAACTCCGCCCTGCTGTCCCGCTCCACGATTTTTGAGCTGCACCCGCTCGAAAAGGAGGACATCGCCACGCTTCTCGACCGCGCGATGGCCGATGCCGAGCGAGGTCTTGGGGCAATGCACGTCCGTCTCGACCCGGCGGCCCGCGATTTCCTCGCGGACGTCGCCGGCGGGGATGCGCGGACGGCCCTCAACGCCCTGGAGCTGGCGGCCATGACCACCGACCCGGGGCCGGACGGGAACATTTGCATCGATCTTGATGTCGCCGCGGACTGCATCCAGCGGCGGGCCGTCCACTACGACAACGGCGGGGACCAGCACTACGACACGATTTCGGCCTTCATCAAGAGCATGCGCGGCTCCGACCCGGACGCGGCGGTCTTTTACCTCGCGAAAATGCTCCGGGCGGGGGAGGACATCAAGTTCATCGCCCGCCGGATCATGATTTGCGCATCGGAGGACGTGGGCATGGCTGACCCAAACGCGATCTGCGTTGCGACCGCGGCCGCCCTCATCGTCGAGCGCGTGGGCATGCCCGAGGCGCGGATCCCGCTGGCCGAGGCCGCCGTCTATGTCGCGACCGCCCCGAAGAGCAACGCCTCGTACCTCGCGGTGGGGGAGGCCCTTCGGACGGTGGACAAGGTGCGGACCTCCGTGCCGGGTCATCTTATGAACATCCATGCAAATGGCGAGGGTGACGAGGAGAAGGCGGTGGGCTACAAATACGCGCACGACTTCCCGAACCACTACGTCGAGCAGCAGTATCTCCCGGATGAGATCCTGGGGAAACGCTTTTACGAGCCGACGACAAATGGCTACGAGAGGAAGGTGCGCGAGTATCTGAAGTTTCTTGGGAAGGATGTTTGAAAACCACGAGCTTGGTTCGTTGGAAAACAAATGGTCACGATTCGGGTGTTCATGAACATGAAGGGAAGGCGAAAAAACAGTCTTGAAAGGACAGCTGTTACCAAGAGGACAAAAAAAGAAGGCCGCTATGAGGGGGTGCGGCCTTCCCGGGTTCGCCGACTCACGCCGGCTTAGAAAAAGTGAGTGCTGCTATGCTTCAGCACGATAATAATATAACAAGCAATTGTGAACAGCGTGTGAACAAATACCGTTTTGGAAAAAATATTTTTGCTCAAAATCAAATGCTCAATAAAAACCATGTTTTTGAACACTCTAGGGGGAGGCAAGGGTCGAGGCTGCCTGTTTTGCGGCAATTTTATTTTTTTAAAGAAATTGCCAAGCGTGCAGAAATATGAGAAAATAAGGAAGGTTCCGTGGAACGACGGGACGGACATGGAAAGGAGGAACAGGATGAGAAAGGGAAGCGGTTTGGGGATTTTCTTGCTGGTATTTATGCTGGCGCTATTGCTGCCGCGGCCGGCCTTTGCCGCGACCGGGACGCAGGCGGTAAAGCTCGGAAAAAATGTTTCCGGGGCGCTGACGGAGACCTATCCGGAACGGAGGTACACGTTCACGCTCCCGCGCTCGGGGCGGGTGGCTCTTCACGCGACTTCCGCCACGGAGCGGGTGAACTACAGGCTCTACACCCCCTCCGGCGACCTCGTCTTCCGGAAGGAGGGCGTGCAGCGGGACGAAGCGACGGGCAAGAGCCGGATTGACGAGACCATTGACTTACAGGGCGGCACCTACACGCTATGCGTAGACTCGAAATATCTGCTCGTGCAGAAATATTACGGGAAATTTGTCTTCCGCATCAACTACAAGGCGGCGGCGGAGACATTTGCCGAGACAAACAAGGCCGAGAAGGAGGATATTTCCTCGGCGAACGCCGTCTCGTTCGGCCAGACGGTCCGGGCGCAGATGTCGGCAAATGAAGACCGCGACATTTTCCGTTTCCGCCTGTCGGCGGCGGGCCGCGTGTCGCTCCGCGCGAAGGCACAGGTGAAATACCTCTGGTACAATCTCTACGATGCAAATGGCAAGGAGATCTGGACGAAGCACGCGGTATGGAATTCCGGAATCGGCACGAGCTACGTGGAGGAGAACCTGGACCTTCTGCCCGGAACCTACTATTTTGCGGCGGCCAAGGACCGGAGCACCGGGAACTACGCCTTCCGCCTGGCCTTCCGGAAAGTGGCGGTTTCCTTTACGGAGACGGCGGGCAAAAACAACGATACGTTGGAGACGGCAACGAAAATTTCCGTAGGCAAGACCGTCCGCGGCTTCCTCGCCCTGACGAATGAGAAGGATTTCTACCGATTTAAGGTTGCTTCGGGCAAAGAGGTGCGCGTGCAGGCGGCGGCCTACATGAAGTACATTTCCTACAAGATCATCAA
>CADCQU010000087.1 GCA_902803635.1 uncultured Lachnospiraceae bacterium
CCGGTTGAAAAGTTAAGCTCAAATTCCCGAAAAAGACATATTGAGCTTAACTTGCGTGGGTGGCCGGTTGAAAAGTTAAGCTCAAATCCTCGAAAAAGGCATAATGAGCTTAAAATGCAGGGATTGGCTGGTTGCATGTTAAGCTCAAATCCTCGAAAAAGGCGTTTTGAGCTTAAAATGAGGAGATTGGCCGGTTGCAGGTTAAGCACATATCTCCGAAAATAGCGTTTTCAGCTTAACCTATGAGTGGCTGCCCGGCTAAATGAAAAAATAGGGCCGTCGGAACGATATCACTTTTGGACGTTAAAACAATAAAATTTTTTTAAAAATAATTATTGACAGCGGGGCTGGATGGGTGTATACTGCGTTTGTCGTTAAGGAAACAAAACGGCATATGCGCGAGTGGCTCAGCGGTGGAGCACCACCTTGCCAAGGTGGGGGTCGCGGGTTCGATCCCCGTCTCGCGCTCGTAGGGGGTTCCGGATTGCCCGTCAGGGCGGTTCGGGGCTTTCTTTTTTTGCGTTTTTCGATAATCATGGCGGGGCAAGGACTGTCGGAAAATAGGTTCAGCTCCTAAAGCCATATTGTTTTTCCTCGTGAAGGGATTGTCATTCTGAGCGAAGCGAAGAATCCCATAAGTTTTTTCGCAGAGTTGACGGGATTCTTCGTCGCTTCGCTCCTCAGAATGACAGAAAGTCGGGGTTACCTGAACTGTAATGAAAATAGAAAAGAGAATTCTCGATGTTTTTTGAAAAAAATGCCCACGAAGCCAAAAAATATGGTATACTTAACCAAAGTACCGCCCGCAAAGGAGGCTAACCATGGCGAAAGATACAAATAAAGCGCTTCGCTCGCAGGTCATCTATTCGATTTATGTCCGCAGCCACACGCCGGAGGGCACGTTCCGTGCCATCTTGCCGGATCTGGAACGCATCAAGGAGCTGGGGACGGATATTATCTGGCTGATGCCCATCCATCCGGTGGGCGAGGTCGGCAAGAAGGGGCCGTTGGGCTGCCCCTATGCCAACAAGGACTACCGCACCGTGAACCCGGAGTACGGCACCCTGGAGGATTTCAAGGAGCTGGTGGATGCCATCCATGCAAATGGCATGAAGTGCATCATTGACGTGGTGTATAACCACACCTCGCCGGATTCGGTGCTCTCGGTGGAGCATCCGGAGTTCTTCTATCGGAAGCCGGACGGGAGCTTTGGCAACCGTGTCGGCGAGTGGACGGACGTCATCGACCTCGACTACAACTGCCGCGCCCTCTGGGATTACCAGATCGAGACCCTCGTCTACTGGGCGGGCATCGTCGACGGCTTCCGCTGCGATGTCGCCCCGCTCGTTCCGCTGGACTTCTGGAAGGAAGCCCGCGCGGCGGTCGCGAAGGTCAATCCCGTGGCCATTTGGCTTGCGGAGACCGTGGACGGCAATTTCGTCCTGGCCCGCAGGAAGATGCATTTGCCGTGCGCGACGGATGCGGAGTGCTACGAAGCATTTGACATGGAATATGACTATGACGTACGCAAGGTATTTGACGACTACATGGCTGGCAAATGCGGCCTCTCGCATTACGCGGCCGCTTTGAGCTTCCAGGAGAGGGCGTATCCGGAAAATTACGTGAAAATGCGCTTCCTGGAGAACCATGACCAGCCGCGTATCGCCTCGCTGGTCCGCAAGGAGACGGACCTCTTCAACTTCACGGCCTTCCTGTATTTCATGAAGGGCGCGACACTCCTCTACGCAGGACAGGAATTCCGCGAGGACCATTTGCCGAGTCTTTTCGACAAGGAGACGATCCGCCGGAACGAGATTCTGGACATCTCTCCGTGGCTCTCGGAGCTTGCTTATATTAAGAAGGAAGAGCTCTCCGACGAGGACATCGTGGAGTTCTACGCGGATGACGAGAACGACATCCTGGCCGTGCTGCGTGACGACGGCGTGCGCCGCAAGATCGGCGTCTTCTGCTTTAAGAGCACCGACGCAAGGCTCCGCATCCCCTTCCTTACGGATGGGAAGTACGTGAACCTGATGAACGACGCCGAGATGGAGTTCAAGGGCGGAATCATCCACACCGAAGGCGTGCCGCTCATGTTGGCGGAAGTGAAGTAAGAAGCAAGAAATGCGTTAAACAACTGCCCTGGCAGCCGTTGGAGCTGGCAGGGCAGTTGTTGTAGTATGAATCAAAGCGATGAAGAATCCCGTCGGCTTTGCTTGAAAGGTTTGTTATGTCATACTGGGAAATCTTTATAATCGGAGTTGGCCTCTCGATGGACGCCTTCGCCGTGTCCATATGCAAGGGACTTAGCCTGAAGAAAATGAGCCTTAAAAACGCCCTCGCCGCAGGGC
The DNA here is from genome assembly GCA_902803635.1 of uncultured Lachnospiraceae bacterium. Taxonomy (GTDB): domain Bacteria; phylum Bacillota; class Clostridia; order Lachnospirales; family Lachnospiraceae; genus Chordicoccus. Next base: position 2,352 of record CADCQU010000087.1, read on the forward strand.
TTTATTTTGGTGGTTTTCAGGCCCTCATGCCGCTTCTGGGATGGCTCCTCGGGTCGTCCTTTGCGAGGTACATTGCGATGGTGGGGCACTGGATCACGTTCGTCCTGCTCGCCTTTATTGGCGGCTCGATGATCCGCGAGGCTATGGCGGAGTCGCGGGCGAAGAAGGCTGCGGCAAATGTCTCGGCGGATTTCCAGGGGGGAGAATCGGCCAACGAGGGAGAGGCGAAGGGTTCGGCTGGGCGGAATTCGGACTTTGGCCCGAAGGCGATGATTCCGATGGCGATTGCAACCAGCATCGATGCCTTTGCCGTCGGCGTGTCCTTCTCGTTCTTCCCGGTCAACATTTTCATGGCGATCGCGATCATCGGCTGCACGACCTTCGTCTTCGGCGTCGTCGGCGTCCGCATCGGGCTGCTTTTTGGCGAAAAATGGAGCGAGAAGGCAGAATTTGCAGGGGGCGTGATCCTCATTTTAATAGGATTTATAATACTCCTGGAACATCTGGGAGTGTTTGGGGGATAACGAAAGGAGATCTTCATGGGAGACAACAAGGCGGCCTACAATTCACGGATTTACGATGCGCGGATTACGTCGGTTCTGCCGTACTACCGGGAGTACCATGCGCAGGTGATTGACCTTGTGCGGGCAATGGGGTTTTCGGAGGGACAGTGGCTCGACACGGGCTGCGGAACGGGAACGCTTGCCCTGCGGGCTCTTGCGGAGCTGCCGGGCGTCCACTTCACGCTTGCGGACCCCTCGGAAGCGATGCTTGGCGTGGCGAAGGAGAAGCTGCGCGGGAAGGCGGACGTGCAGTTCCTGAACATCCCCTCGCAGGAGCTGCCATTTGCCGGGGAATTCGACGTCGTGACGGCCATCCAGTGTCACCACTATTTCCAGCCCGCCGGGCGGGAGGCGGCCGTCCGAAGCTGCTGGGACGCCCTTCGCAAAGGCGGCCTCTTTGTCACCTTTGAAAACATCAAAATGTCCACGCCGGAGAGTGACGCCATTGCCGTCAATCGCTGGGCGCATTTCTTAGCGGAGCACGGAGCTTCGGAGGAGGAAGTGCAAATGCACAAGGAGCGGCGGGGAACGGAAGTCTTCCCCATCACCGTGGAGGAGCATTTGTCACTTCTCAAAAAATGCGGCTTCCGCTCCGTAAACCTCCTCTGGGCCTCCTACCTGCAGGCGGGCTTCTGGGCGGTAAAATAGGCCTTGTTTTAAAGGAAGGGGTGGAGGATGTGCTGTCGATATTGGGCGGATGACTCGCCGGAAATCCGTGAGATCGTAGAGGAGATGAACCATGCTCCGCTGCTTGGCAGGTGGAAGGGCGTGGCGGAAGCGGGGAACCGCACATCGCTTGCCGGCAAATGCCGTGACGCAGCGTTGGAGGATCCGCGAGTAGCGACGACAGGGAACCGCACATCGCTTGCCGGCAAATGCCGGGCTCCGGTGAAAATCGTGATTTCGGGCGAAGTCCGCCCGACAAATGTCGTTCCCGTGCTCGCGCCGGACCGCTTTGGCAGGAGAGCGGTCTTTCCGATGCAATGGGGCTACTCCGGGCGCTCGCTCCTTATTAACGCCCGCTCGGAGACCGCGGCGACAAAGCCCACGTTTCGGGAGGACTGGCGGAGGCACCGCTGCATCGTCCCAGCCTCCTGGTATTTTGAGTGGGAGCACATTTGCCGGGAGGATGGAAAGAAGCGGGTCGGCAGCAAATATAAGATTTGGGCGAAGGACGAGTCCGTGACCTGGCTGTGCGGCCTCTACCGTCTGGAGGGCGGCCTTCCGGTGTTCGTCGTCCTGACGAGGGAGACTGCGGAGGAAATCCGTTTTCTCCACGACCGAATGCCCCTCATCCTTTCGGGGGAACGCATAGACGACTGGCTTCGCCCGGAAGGAGATCCTGAGAAACTGCTCCACGAAAAATGCCCGCCGGTGGCATTTGCCAAAGAAACCGAC
>CADCQU010000088.1 GCA_902803635.1 uncultured Lachnospiraceae bacterium
AACTTACGGGATTCTTCGCTTCGCTCAGAATGACAATGCCTTTGCATCGAAAATAGTCATTTCGTAAGGGCCGCCTGAACAGTAACCGGGCCATTGGAAAGAGTTGTGAATCCGACAAGAAAGAGATTGTGTAATAGACGCTGGTAGGATATAATGGGGGATGTTTGAGGCTTTTGAGATGCATCCGCGTCATTTGCCGGGCTTGCAGCATTTGCCGGGGACGCAACATTTGCATAAAACTTTCCATTGGGAGGATTGGATATGAAACTTGGAATCGTCGGGCTTCCGAATGTCGGGAAGAGCACGCTTTTTAATTCGTTGACGAAGGCCGGGGCGGAGTCGGCCAACTACCCGTTCTGCACGATTGACCCGAACGTGGGCATCGTGCCGGTGCCGGACGAGCGGCTGAAGCTCCTGGCGGAGTTCTCGCATTCGAAGAAGGTCACGCCGGCCACGGTCGAGTTCGTGGACATTGCGGGCCTCGTGAAGGGTGCCTCGAAGGGCGAGGGCCTTGGCAACCAGTTCCTCGCGAACATCCGGGAGTGCGACGCGATCGTCCACGTCGTCCGCTGCTTCGAGGACGAGAACATCATCCATGTGGACGGCAGCGTGGACCCGCTCCGCGACATCGAGACCATCGTCCTGGAGCTGGTATTTGCCGATCTTGAGGTGCTGGAGCGCCGCATCGGCAAGACCGCGAAGACCGCGAAGGCGGGCGCGAGCAAGGACGCCAAGAAGGAATACGACTGGCTTCTGGTGCTGAAGAAGCATTTGGAAAATGGCGAGCAGGCGATCACCGTGGACCTTGGGGATGACGAGGCAAATGCCTTCAAGCGGAGCCTTTGCCTTCTCACGGACAAGCCGGTGATCTACGCGGCAAATGTCTCCGAGGACGACTTGGCAAATGACGGGGCGGACAACCCGCATGTGCAGAAGGTTCGCCAAATGGCGGCGGACCAGAACGCGGAGGTGTTCGTGATTTCAGCTGCGATTGAGCAGGAGATTGCGGAGCTTGATGATGAGGAGAAGGCTGAGTTCCTCGCTGACCTGGGCGTTGACAAATCAGGGCTTGACAAGCTGATCGCGGCCTCGTACCGGATCCTGGGCCTTATGAGCTTCCTTACGACCGGCGAGGACGAGACCCGCGCATGGACGATTCCGGTGAACTGCAAGGCTCCGAAGGCGGCCGGGAAGATCCACACCGATTTCGAGCGGGGCTTCATCAAGGCCGAGGTCATCAATTACAATATGCTTCTCATGGCCGGCTCCTATGCGGCCGCCCGCGAGAAGGGACTTATCCGCATCGAGGGCAAGGAATACGTGGTGCAGGACGGCGACGTCATTTTGTTCCGGTTTAATGTGTAATGGGATATTGGTATGGACTATAATATTAATTTTCCAAATCTGGGGATTTTCCTGAACCATGTGGGAAAGAACATCATGATCGGGAATTTTGCCATCGCCTACTATGGGATTGCGATCGCCCTGGGGCTGGTTCTGGGGCTTTTGGTGGCCGTGAAGCGGGCGAAGACGACGGGGCAGAAGCCGGACGACTACGTGGACCTCGTCATTTTGGGCATGATCTTCGGGGTCATCGGCGCGCGCATTTACTATGTCATTTTCTCGTGGGATATGTACAAGGACGACCTGCTCTCGATTTTCAACCTGCGGCAGGGCGGGCTGGCCATCTACGGGGGCATTATTGCCGGCGTGATCACGGTGCTCGTGGTGACGCGCATCAAGAAAATGAACTTCGGCCAGGCCTGCGACACGGTGGCGATGAGCGTGCCCATCGGACAGATTATCGGAAGGTGGGGCAATTTCTTCAACCGCGAGGCATTTGGCGCGTATACAAATGGCCTTTTCGCGATGGAGCTGCCGGTGTCGGCGGTGCGCCAGAACGAGATTACCGCCGAAATGTGGGCAAATACCGTTGTCCGTGACGGGATCACGTACATTTCCGTGCACCCGACCTTCCTCTACGAGAGCCTCTGGAACTGCGGGGTGCTGCTGGTGGTCTTTCTGCTCCGGAACCGCACGAAGTTTTACGGGGAACTCTTCCTCATCTATGTGGCGGGCTACTCGCTGGGGCGTTTCTTTATCGAGACGCTCCGGACCGACCAGCTGCTCATCCCCGGGACGGCGATTCCGGTGTCCATGGTGGTCGCGGCCGTCGGCTTTATCGGGTCGCTCGTGTGGATTTTCCTCGGACGGCGGCACGCAAAAGCCTCAATTGGGGACAGATAAAATAATTCCACCTGTACCTTTGGCTTAATTAAGAAACGTTTTTTGTCATTCTGAGGAGCGCAGCGACGAAGAATCCTGTCAACTTTGCGAAAAGACGTAAGGGATTCTTACAGAAAACAGTCCACTGGACTGTTTTCTGCACACTGAGGCGTCGCTTCGCTCAGAATGACAGGAGATGATGCTTTGGAAGTCAACCGTACAGCTGGTAAAATTTTTTTACCTGTCCTCGTTTGGAAGTTTACTTTTTAAGAAACGTATCACGGATACATAAATTTACAAATTCATATATATAAGCAGTTTAAATATATGGAGAAGGTGGGGCAACCAGATTTAGTTCCTACACATACAAAAACCACAAGATATGGGAGGTTTCCTCGGGAAACCTCCCTTTTTGTCGCTATTTTTTGAGAATTTTAACAAATTAGAACGTATGTTGTCCCTTGAATCTGGGTGGATGTGGTGGTAGAATAAGGGCAAGTGGTTGGAAGTGGGAGGAAGTGTAGGGAAGATGGTAAAGTTTGTCGGCAAGGTCAAGCATGCGGTGGACGCAAAGGGCCGATTGATGATCCCCTCAAAATACCGGGCGATCATCGGGGAGCAGACCCTCTATGTCCTGCCGGGCGAAGCCGGGAACCTGACCGTCTACACCGAGGAGTCCTTCGACAAGCTGGCGGAACGCATCGACGAGAAGCTGGAAAATGCCGTGGACCTGACCGCGGAGGACGAGGCCGACATCCGCAACTGGATTGCCAGCGCGGACTACGTGAACCTCGACCCGCAGGGACGCATCCTCATCGGACAGGAGCACCGTACGCTGGCCGGGCTTTCGAAGGAAGCCATCATATCCGGCGCACTCGACCACTTTGAAATCTGGAGCCCGGAGAAATGGGAGAAGGTCCAGGGACCCGAGACGGCGGAGCGGCAGGAGAGAACCCGCGCCACCATGCGAAAGCTCCGGATTCGCGCATGAACAAATGATGACGAAAGTCCTGCGCACCTTCGGCCGGGGAGCGGCCGGGGGAAGGGACAACAGGCGGAACGCGGGAGAATGCACATGGACTTTCAACATGTTTCGGTCCTGCTGGAGGAGTGTATCGAGGGCCTTGCCATACGGCCGGGCGGCGTCTACGTGGACGGGACGCTCGGCGGCGGGGGGCACTCGCTGGAAATCCTCCGGAGGCTGGATGGAACGGGGAGTTTAATTGGAATTGACCGGGATGAAGCTGCCATCTGTGCGGCCGGGGAGCGGCTTCGCGGATACGAAGGCAGGACCCACATCGTGCGTGGGAACTACAGCGAAATGCCGGCAATTATAAAGGAGCTTGGATTTGCCGAGGTGGACGGGATCCTGCTGGATCTGGGCGTCTCCTCGCACCAGCTCGACGAACCGGAGCGGGGCTTTTCCTATATGCAGGACGCACCGCTCGATATGCGGATGGACCGGAGGGAGCACCGGACCGCCGCCGACCTTGTAAATGAGGCCGCGGAGGACGAGCTTACAAGGATCTTGCGAGACTACGGCGAGGAGAGATTTGCCAGGAACATTGCACGGAACATCGTGAAGGCGAGAAGCCGAGGAAGGATCGAAACCACTGGGGAGTTAGTTTCGATTATAAAAGCTTCGATTCCGATGAAAATGCAAATGTCCGGCGGCCATCCCGCCAAACGCACCTTCCAGGCGCTGCGGATAGAGCTGAATGGGGAGCTTTCGGCTCTATCCGGCAGCCTCGAGGGGATGGTGGACCTGCTTTCCGCGGGGGGAAGGCTCTGCGTCATCACCTTCCACTCGCTGGAGGACAGGATTGTGAAAAATGCATTCCGCACCTTCGAAAGCCCCTGCATTTGCCCGCCGGAATTTCCGGTGTGCCGGTGCGGGCGCGTTTCCAAGGGGCGGGTGATCACGCGGAAGGCGATTCTGCCGTCGGAGGAGGAGCTGAACTCGAATCCGCGGTCGAAGAGCGCGAAGCTGCGAATATTTGAGAAAAGGTGAGGAAGATGAGAGAAGCCGTGTTGATGCAGGAGGGAAAGACGGACCGCGAACCGCGCTATGCCGTTGAGGGTACCACTGCGCTTTCGGCGGAGGAGAACCCGGAGCTTCCTGCAAAGGATAGCCCGAAGCTGCAGACAAATGCAGCGGCCCGGGGCGAGCTCGACATCCTTGTATTTGCCACAGAACGCGCAAAGAGGCGGGAGAAGGCCCCTGTCGAAATGGACCGCGTGAGCGGGAAGACGGGTACCTTCAGCATCGCCTATGTTTTTTTTGTTACGGCCGTCTGCGTCGTTATGGTCATCGCCTGCGTCCAGTACCTTCGGCTTAAGGAGACGGTGACGACCCAGCGGAAGCAGATCGCGGAGAAGGAGACGAGGCTGACGAAGCTGCGGAGCGAGAATGACGCGCTCTACGAGAGGCTGGTCAACGCGATGGACCTGGAGGAGATCCGCGAAATCGCCATCGGGCGGCTCGGCATGAAATACGCCGACGAGAGCCAGGTGGAGCGGTACAGCACGGATGGCGAGGGATATGTGAGACAGTACCGGGACGTGCCGGAGGCGTAACGAGGAAGGCGACACCTCCCCCCCCTTGAGGGGGAGGCAAGAGGAGCGGCCGCCGGAAGAATTATATTTTTATAGAAAATGTAAATCAGCGAGGAATACATTTGTCAAAAGAAAAGGAACGGGAAGGGAAGAGAAAGTCCCCGAAGGCCGCTGCGAAGGAGCGGAAGGCGTCTTCCCCGAAAGCTGCTGCAAAGGGGCGGAAGGCTGCCGAGAGGGAGCAAAGGGCTTCTGCGAAGGAGCAGCTGAAGGAAGAGCGGCGGCTCAGGAAGGCAAGGAGAAAGCGCCGCGAGAAGAGAATGGTAAAGGATTGCTTCCAGCGGCGGCTGCAGCAGGGGATGAACGCACGGATGGCGGGGCTGCGGGTGGCGGTCGTGCTGATTTTTGTGTGTCTCCTCGCGCGGCTGGCTACCATTTTCCTCGCGGACGGCGACCAGTACAAGCGGGAGGTTCTCTCGCAATCCCAGTCGAGCTACAGCTCCGAAAAGCTCCCCTTCAAGCGGGGGGACATTCTTGACCGCAACGGGACGGCTCTCGCGACCTCCGAGAAGCGTTACAACGTGATCCTGGACTGCCGGGCCATTAACGACCTGGTCGAGGCAAATGATAAGATACGGGGGCTTCGCATCAAGGGGGATGACGGGAAGATCTACGTGAAGAAGTATCTGGAGCCGACCATCAAGGCCATCCTCACCGTATTCGACGTGGACGAGCTGGCACTCCGGCACATCATCGGGGACGAGAAGACCTGCGACTCACAGTACTACGTGCTGTTTAAAGAGGTTCCTGTCGAACAGAAGAAAGCCTTTGAATATTTGAAAAAATCGCCTTCGGAGCGTGCGAAGGAGGACGGGATTGAGATTCCGGAACCCACGCCGACGGAGGTGCCCGAGGAGCAGGCGGAGCGGACGAGCATTGGCGGCGTCTGGTTTGAGGAAACCTACCGCCGTGTGTACCCGCTTCATACGCTCGCCTGCAATGCGATTGGTTTTACAAATGCAGACGGTTCGGCTTCCTATGGACTGGAGGGCTACTATAAGAACACGCTTGAGGGTGTGGACGGACGACGGTTCGGCTATTGGAACGGAGGCCAGGCGGGGGAGGAGTCACAGCTTCGGCAGACCATCATCCAGCCGGTGGACGGGAACAGCATCCGCACGACCCTTGACGTGAACATCCAGAAGATTTGCGAGGACGAGCTGGCGCGGTTTAACAGCCTTTATAAAGGAAATTTCCGCACGGACGACGACGGCGCCGCAAACCTCGGGGTCCTTGTCATGGACCCCCGCAACGCCTCAGTCCTTGGCATGGCCTGCTCTAACGTCTTTGACCTCAACAACCCACGCGACTTGAGCGTCCGTTACACGCAGGAGGAGATCGAGGAGATGCAGAAGGAGGCAAAGCGCGTCGAGGAGGACAACCGGCTAAAGGAGGACGACGAGAAGGAAAGCAACCCCATCGCCGACGCCCTGCAGGGCATTTGGCAGAACTATTGCATTTCCTCCATCTATGAGCCGGGTTCGACCTTTAAGCCCGTCACCGTCTCCGCGGCCCTGGAGACCGCGAAGGTGGACGAGCAGATGATCTTTAACTGCGACGGCGGCCAGGAAATCGGCGGCATTATGATCCACTGCTCGGACGAGAAGGGCCACGGGGACGAGAACGTCTGCGACGCGATCCGGAATTCCTGCAACGACGCCCTCATGCAGATCGGTGAGCTGGTCGATGTCGAGGATTTCAACCGCTTCCAGCGCATTTTCCACTTTGGCTCGAAGACGGGCATCGACCTTTCGGGCGAGGCGGCGGGCATCCTCTACACGGCGGATACCATGAAGCCGATCAACCTCGCCACGGCCTCCTTCGGGCAGGGCTTCTCCTGCACCATGATCCAGGAGGCGGCGGCCATTTGCTCGATCATCAACGGCGGGAACTACTGGGAGCCGCACCTTGTGGACAAGGTGATGGACAGCAGTGGGACCGTGAAGAACCTGAACAACGGGAACCTTCTGGGCCAGACGGTCTCGGAGGCGACGGCGAAGAAGGTGAAGTCCTACATGAAGGCCGCCGTGGAAAGCGGGACGGCAGTCTCGGCCAAGGTGAACGGCTATTCCATGGGCGGAAAGACGGGAACGGCCGAAAAGTTCCCCCGCGGCGAGGGACGGTACCTTGTTTCCTTCATTGGCTTCGCGCCCTACGAGAACCCGGAGGTGCTGATCTACGTGGTCGTGGACGAGCCGAACCTTGCGGAGCAGGACGACAGCCGCTATGCCCAGTGGATCGCAAAGAGTATTCTCAAGCAGATCCTCCCGTATCTCAACATTTACCCGGACGAGGAGCTGGCGCCGGAGAACCCGATCCTGCTCTCGAATTACGATAATCCAAGTGGCGAACCCCGGAGCGATTCGGCGCACAATGACGACATTCCGGCCGCCCCCGGCGTGGGAGCGGAGGAGGAGGTTCCGGAGGACAATACCCCGCAGGACCTTGGCTACACAAATGACGAGGCTGGTTTTACGGATTAAACCATTAAAGGAGACTTAGCTATGCTGCAATATACAGCGGTCGTACCCGCGCTCATCGCATTTGTCGTGACGGCCCTATTGGGACCCGTGTTCATCCCGCTTTTGCACCGCCTGAAATTTGGCCAGCCGGAGCGGAAGGTGGGGCTCACGGAGCATTTGAAGAAAAATGGCACTCCGACGATGGGCGGGATCATTTTCCTCGTCGGCATCGCGGTGGCGGCGGCCTTCTTCGCCCCCGGAAATCCGAAAATCCTGCCGATTCTCTTCCTCATGCTGGGCTTCGGACTCGTCGGCTTCCTCGACGATTACCGGAAGGTCACGAAAAAGGATTCGGACGGCATCCGCTGGTGGCAGAAGCTCGGGCTGCAGATCGTGGTTTTCGTGATCTACGTGCTCCTCTTTCACCAATTCGGGGGCGCGTCGCTCCTCATTCGCCTGCCGTTTACGGGTGGGCAAATGGTGGATATCGGCATTTTCACGTACCCGCTGATGTTTTTTGCAATCTGCGGGACGACAAATGGCACGAACCTGACGGACGGGGTGGACGGCCTCCTCTCGTCGGTGACGGCGGTGGTGGCGGTGTTCTTCCTCTTTGCCTCGGTGGCTCTCCACGGCGGCGTGGAGCCGCTCGCCTCGGCGGTGCTCGGCGGCCTCTGCGGGTTCCTCATTTTTAACGCCTACCCCGCAAAGGTCTTCATGGGGGATACCGGCTCGCTCGCCCTCGGGGGCTTCGTCGCCGGCATGGCGTACGCGATGAACCTTCCGATTTTCATTCTCATCGTAGGCCTCATTTATCTCGTGGAGGCTCTGTCGGTAATTTTGCAGGTCGGGTATTTCAAGCTTACCCACGGGAAGCGCATTTTCCGCATGGCGCCCATCCACCACCATTACGAGAAGGGCGGCTGGTCGGAGACGAAGGTGGTCGCGGTCTTCACGGTGGTGACGGGTTTGCTCGTGCTCGTGGGGCTTTGGGCGTTGTAAAAAAGATTTTTAGATAATTCGGGTTGGGGGAAATGACATGGACTGGAATGGAAAAAATGTACTCGTATATGGAGCGGGCCGCAGCGGGATCGGTGCGGCCGGCCTTCTTTGGCGTCTGGGGGCAAATACGATACTTTATGACGAGAATGCGAATCTGGATATCGAGGAGCTCCTCGGGAAGCTTGTGGATACACCCGGCGTTTCGGTGATCCTCGGTCCCGTCCAGGAGGAAATCCTGGAAAGCCTCGACCTCGTGGTCCTAAGCCCTGGCGTTCCCCTCGATATTCCAGGGGTTCTGGCCCTCAAAGAGCGGGGCCTTCCGATCATCGGCGAGGTGGAGCTTGCATTTTCCGTCGAAAAAGGGCGGCTCCTTGCGGTGACAGGGACAAATGGCAAGACCACGACGACCTCGCTGCTTGGCAAGATCATGGCGGATTCCGGGACGGAGACGTTCGTGGTCGGCAACATCGGAAATGCCTACACGGGCGAGGTTTTGAAGACAAATGCCTCCTCCGTGACGGTGGCGGAGATTTCTAGCTTCCAGCTGGAGACGATCCGGAAATTCCACCCGGTCGTCAGCGCGATTCTTAACATCACGCCGGACCATCTGAACCGGCACCACACGATGGAGGAGTACGTGCGCGTCAAGGAGTTGGTCGCGGTGAACCAGACGAAGTACGACGTGTGCGTCCTCAACTACGAGGACCCGTACCTGCGTGAATTTGGTGAGAGCAAATGCCCTGCCCGCGTGGTGTGGTTTTCCTCGAAGCGGGAGCTTCCGGAGGGGCTTTTCCTACGGGACGGCGAGATCATCGTGCGAGAAAACGGGGAGGAGCGGAGCCTTCTTCGGACGGACGAGCTTATCCTCATCGGCCTGCACAATTACGAGAACGTGATGGCGGCCGCCGCGGTGGCCCTCGCCGCGGGAGCGGATTTTGCGGGGGTCGCCGAAAGCTGCAAGAGCTTCCATCCGGTTGAGCACCGGATTGAATTTGTCGAGGAGAAGAAGGGAGTCGCCTGGTACAATGACTCCAAGGGGACGAACCCCGACGCGGCCATCAAGGGCATCGAGGCCATGTCGCGCCCGACGCTTCTCATCGCGGGCGGCTACGACAAGCGCTCGGACTACCGCGACTGGATCCTGTCCTTTGACGGGCGCGTGAAGTACCTCGTATTGGAGGGGGAGACCCGCATGGACATTCGCAATACGGCCATTTCCTGCGGCTTCCCGGAAGAACGAATTGTGCTATTCGAGAATATGCATGAAGCCTGTGACTTCTGCCGCGACCACGCCGCTTCGGGCGACGCGGTTCTCCTGTCGCCGGCCTGCGCCTCCTGGGGGGAATTTCCGAATTACGAGGTGAGGGGAGAGAGATTCAAGGCCTATGTCAGGGAAGAAATCGAATAATCTGACGGACAAGTTGAAGTTCAGGCGGCCCCCTCGCACTTGCTGCGAGGGGACCGGCGAGAGGTCTAAAACAGCGACCAAGGCGTTGCGCCATCGCCCGAAGGGCGATTTAATTGCGCAACGCCTGTGTTACAGTTCAGGGCACCTGAACTGTAACACTGAAAACCCGAAAAAAGGAGCGGCTGCGGGCGGGAAGGAGCCTGCCCATGGCATGACGCGGGGGGGAGGACGCGGAGGTTCCCCGGAAAAAGACCGGGCTAAGGCGCGGAAGAAGACCGGAGTGCCCCGGAAAAGGATGACACGAAAACGGCGGAAACGCCAGCTTGTCCTTTCGATGGTTCTTCTGGGCGTATCTCTTCTTGCTCTTGGCTTTGTCCTTCTCTTTCAGGTCCGGGAGGTGGAGGTGGTCGGAAACCACCACTACACGGCGGCGGAGGTCGAGGACCTTGTCATCGACAACCTCTTTGCCAAAAATGCGGCCATTTTGTGGCTGGGGAACCGCGGACGGAAGCTCCAGGGGAATACCTTTGTCGATACGGTGGATGTCGAGCTCCTGTCCCCCTGGTCGGTGCGCATCCGCGTGGACGAGAAAAAGCTGGCTGGCTATGTCCGGCTTGGCAAAGCAAACTGGTACTTTGATGGAAAAGGAATCGCGAAGGTAGACAGCGAGGAGACAGAGCTACAGTGCCTCGCCCGCGTGAAGGGCCTTGGCGATGAGCTTACGGTTACCGGGGATGGGCTTTTGCTCGTCGGGGACCAGGTTCTTGCCCCGAAGGATTTCGACGACGGGGGGAATTACATCCCGCTGGTGCGCGGCGTGGCCATCCTGGAGCCTCAGCTCGATAAGCAGCTCAATGGGCAGCAGGCGGCCTCCTTCCGCACCATCGCCGCGATCAAAAATTACATTGACAAATGCACCTTCCGCCCGGACAGCGTGGAGATCCGACCGGAGGGCCGCATCTGGCTCCACATCGGGGACGTCGTCGTGGATTTGGGGAGCGACGGGCGCGTCGAGATCAAGCTCCGCGAGCTGGAAGGCATCTACCCGAAGCTTATCGGAAAAAGCGGTGTCCTCCACCTTGAAAACTACGACGGGACCAGCAAGCGGGTCATCTTCAGCGGGACGGAGGAAGAGGAGATAACAGAAAGCGCGGATGGTTCGGAAAACGCCGAAAATTCAGAAAATACGGAAAATACCGAAAATCCAGAAAATACGGAAAATACGGAGAATCCGGAAAATACGGAGAATCCGGATTCTTCGATAAACGCGGAGGAGACAGAGATTCCACAGGAGAACCCTGAAATCACTGAGAACACTGGAGACCCGGAGGAACCACAGGACACGGAGCTTCCGCAGGAGGTTCCAGGTTAAAGTTCAGGTGACCCAGCAATCTAGGCTGTACAGCTTTGTAAAAGGCGTGTCATTCTGAGCGAAGCGAAGAATCCCGTAAGGTTTTTCGCAAAGATGACGGGATTCTTCGTCGCTTCGCTCCTCAGAATGACAAAAAACTAGGAAGCTGAACTGTAACGGTTCCGAAGACCGCTAAGAACCTGGAAAACGCTGGAAATCCTGAAGCGCCACAGGACGCAGAACTTACGCAGGAGATGCCGGAAACACAGGAAAATCCGGGCATTTAATGCCTGGGAACCCACATTTGCCGAAAGAAGCTGTTCTCCCTTCCAAAAGAAGAGGGCTGGATGGAATCTTCGTTGGTGCATTTGCCGAAAATGTAAGAAAAAAATAAAAATAAACTTGCGAAATGCGGATATTTTCTATATTATGTCATAAGGTATATGCTATCCTTCGCGGTGCAGGCTTTGGTCTCAAAACCTGCGGCGCGCTCGGAAATCAGGAGGGGCCTTGGCTTTGTCCGAAGGCAGGTAAATGCCGCCCGGAGCGGTGAGAAGGAGGATTATTTTGTTAGAAATTACGACCAATGAGCCGATGGCCGCGGCTCGCATCATCGTTGTAGGCGTCGGCGGCGCTGGAAATAACGCAGTCAACCGCATGGTCGACGAGACCATTGGCGGCGTGGAATTTGTCGCGATCAATACCGATAAGCAGGCGCTTGCGTTCAGCAAGGCCCCGACGGTTCTGCAGATCGGCGAGAAGGTCACCAAGGGCCTTGGCGCCGGCGCGAAGCCCGAGGTCGGCGAACAGGCCGCTTCTGAGAGCGCGGAGGAGATCAAGCAGACCCTGGCGGGCGCGGACATGGTGTTCGTGACCTGCGGCATGGGCGGCGGCACGGGCACGGGCGGTGCGCCGGTCGTGGCGAAGGTCGCCAAGGAGCTCGGGTGCCTCACGGTCGGCGTCGTGACGAAGCCGTTCCGTTTCGAGGCGAGGAAGCGCATGGACAACGCGCTTACGGGCATCGAGAAGCTCAAGGACAACGTGGACACCCTCATCGTGATTCCGAACGACAAGCTTCTTGAGATCGTGGATCGCCGGACGACCATGCCGGAGGCCCTGAAGAAGGCCGACGAGGTGCTGCAGCAGGCAGTGCAGGGCATTACGGACCTCATCAACCAGGCGGCCCTCATCAACCTTGACTTTGCGGACGTCCAGACGGTCATGACAAATGGCGGTATCGCGCACATTGGTATCGGCTTTGCGAAGGGCGATGACAAGGCTCTTGAGGCCGTGCAGAAGGCCGTGGAGAGCCCGCTTCTGGAGACCTCGATCCAGGGTGCTGCAAATGTCATCATCAACATCCGTGGCGACATTTCGCTCATGGACGCGAACGATGCGGCCAGCTACGTGCAGGAAATCGTCGGCGACGACGCGAACATCATCTTCGGCGCGATGTACGACGAGAGCGAGGTGGACAGCTGCATGATCACGGTCATCGCTACGGGCCTTACGGACGTGAACGCGCGTCCGCGCCAGCAGCAACAGCAGCAGGTCCAGACGCAGCAGCAGGCTCAGGTGCAGCAGTCGCAGGCCCAGACCCAGCAGAAGAAGCAGCAGCCGGACCTCTTTGCGAGCGGGGCATTTAACAATACGAATGGCAACCGCTACAGCCAGCAGCAGGCTCCCCAGGGTCTCAAGCTCCAGCAGCCGATTCAGCCGACTGTCCAGCAGAAGGACATCCAGATTCCGGAGTTCTTGAAAAACAGGAAATAAAGCAATGAAATGCCCTTTTTGCGGAAAAGACAACACGAAGGTGATGGACTCCCGTCCGATGGAAAATGACACGGCCATCCGCAGGCGGCGGCTTTGCGACGCCTGCGGGAGGCGTTTTACGACCTTCGAGAAGGTGGAGCTTCGGCCGGTCATGGTCATCAAGAGGGACCAGAGCCGCGTCCCCTTCGAGCGGCAGAAAATCGAGGACAGCATCCTCCGCGCCTGCCACAAGCGGCCCGTCTCCGTTGAACAGGTTCGCGCCATCGTCGATGCGGTGGAGAACGAATTTGTGGGGAGCGGAGAACCCGAGGTGCCGAGCAGCGCGATCGGGGAGAGCGTCATGCGGTATTTGAAGGAGCTCGACGAGGTGGGCTATGTCCGCTTCGCCAGCGTCTACCGCGAGTTCAAGGACGTGGACACCTTTATGGAGGAGCTTCGGAGCCTCC
>CADCQU010000089.1 GCA_902803635.1 uncultured Lachnospiraceae bacterium
CTTCGGATCCTTCAGCTCCGGGAACTCGTTCAGAACGTCGGTCATCTCGTTGCCGCGCTCGCCGCAGCCGATGTAGACCACGATGTCGGCCTCGGACCACTTCGCGAGCTGGTGCTGCGTGACAGTCTTGCCGGAGCCGAACGGTCCCGGAATCGCCGCGACACCGCCCTTCGCGATGGGGAAGAACGCGTCAACGACGCGCTGTCCGGTAATGAGCGGCTTCCTCGGCGGAATCTTCTCCTTGTAGGGACGTCCGCGGCGGACCGGCCAGCGCTGCATGAGCGTCAGCTTCTCCTCGCCCTTGTCCGTCTTCACGACACAGACCACGTCCGTGACCGTAAACGAACCCTTGCGGATCTCCTTCACCGTGCCGGCAATTCCGAAGGGAACCATAATCTTCTGCTCGACGACCGGCGTCTCCTGCACGGTACCGATGATGTCGCCGGCTTCCACCGGATCGCCCACCTTCACGGTCGGCACGAAGTCCCACTTCGCGTTACGGTCCAGTGCCTCGACCTCAACACCGCGGGAGAGGTTGTTGGAGCCGGTCTTCTCCATAATCCCGCTCAAAGGCCGCTGAATTCCGTCGTAAATCGACCCGATGAGTCCCGGGCCGAGCTCCACGGAGAGCGGCACCTCCATCGACTCCACCGGCTCGCCCGGCCCGAGTCCCGAGGTCTCCTCATAGACCTGGATGGAGGCCTCATCGCCGTGCATCTCGATGATCTCGCCGATGAGCCGCTGGTGGCTGACACGCACCACGTCGAACATGTTCGCATCGCGCATGCCCGTTGCTATGACCAAAGGCCCTGCGACCTTCTTAATCGTTCCCGTACTCATGGAAATCGATCACTCTCCTTTCTATCCCCTGCGGGGCTTGTTACGCCTCCCCGCCGAACAAAATATCGCTTCCGACGGCCTTCTCCACGGAGTCCTTGACCCCCTGGATGCCCGCGCCGGTATTTCCGTGCACGCCGGGAATCTGGATAATGGCCGGCGTGATCCTTTCACTATAGCGTGCGAGCTCCTCGGTCAGCTCCGCGGCCAGCGCCTCCGTCATATAGATGATTCCATAATTGCCGTCGGCAAGCCTTCGCAGCGTTTCCTTCGCCTCCTCCCGCGTCGAAACCGGATAGGTATCAAGGCCGAGGGTCGCGAAGCCATAAATGCTGTCATATTCTCCCATGACCGCGATTTTTAACATCACTGCCTCCATTTACTTCCCGATTACTTCAGACATACATTTCCCGAACCCTGTTCCGAATCGCGCTCTCCGGAAAGCCATTTGCCTTCGCGGTGAGCAAAATCCGCGCCGTGCGGATCTCGTTCTGGCGGGCCAGATAGTAGGCCACGACCGGGCCGATGGAAAATGCGTTTCTTCTCTGCGGGCGTATACTTTCCATAATCTTATCGTCGCACCACCGCTCGAAGGCTGAGGGCGAGACGGCAATCGCCTCCGCCGCGCCCGCGTACGCGGTTCCTGACAAATATCCGAGCAGCGCTTCGACGCTCTCCGCGGCCGTCACCGCAAGGCGATTTGCCGAAAGGCCCTTCACGGGCGCGAGCGCCTCTTTGAAAAATACCAGAGATTTTCCGACACGCGCTCCCCGCACCGCGGTGCGGATATTTGCCACCGCGACCTGCTCCTGCAAATAGGTGCGCAGGATCTCGTGCGGTGATTTTTCGCCGGCCGCCGCCATCGCGTCAAGGCAGGCGCGGTCAATAATGATATCGCACATTTGCCCGTCGTGCGTGCGCAGCATGACCTCCATGGCCCGCTCGGCCGCCGGACGCATATGCTCCGGCAGGGCCTTCCAGTCCTTCGCGGCAAGAATGCGCGTAAGGGACTTCTCGGAGGGTTCTACATTCTGATAGAAGGCCAGCGGATTTTCCGTACCCGTACAGGTAGCCTTGATGCCGGCCTTGAGGTTGTGGTACATCTTCGGGAGCGAAAGGTCCTCCAGAACCTCCTTGCCCGCGCCGAGCTCCTTCAAAGCCGCGAGGGCCTTCTCCTCCTCCGCGGCAAGCATTTGCTCCGTACCCATGCGTTCGCCGGGCTTTCCCCAGCCTTTATCCGTAAGATAAGCGAGGACGGCATCCGCATCCCGCATCCCGCACATCTGCGCAACGTCGGCATTTGTCAAAAGCGACTTTTCTTTCACGCGGACCCGAGCCACCGCATAAACGTAGTTCAAATCACCCATTTCGTGCTCCTTCGGATCGGATCATTTTTTATGCTCCAAAGCCGCCAGGACCGCATCTGTCATCTCGTTCTGACGGGAGGCAAATAGCGCCCGGAGGGAGCAATTCTCCTCGATGCCGCCGTAGCGGAGAAGGAAGCCGTTCTCTATCCTGGCCGCCTCCTTCGAAAGCGTAAGTTCGCCGCCGGCCTCCTTCGCGATTTTCCGAACACGCTCCGGAAAATCCTTCGGGAGCCGTGCAAGGTCCGCTGCGCCAAGGAGCATCTCGCCCTTCTCGGCGCGGACATTTTTCTTAAGAATCCCTTCCAGCATCTGGAAGTATTCCGAAGCCGGTTTGCCCGAAAGCTCCTTGTAGGCCTTCTCGATGATTTCATCCAGAAGCCCCTGCCGTGCCGCAAGGAGGGTCTGCCGGCGCACGAGACCGGCCTGCGACTTCGCCCGCTGCAGGGCCTTCGCTCCGTCCTCGCGAATTTTCGCCGCGTTCACCTCGCCGGAAGCACGGATTTCTTCGTTCGCCGCAGCAAAAATTGCCGCGGCATCCGCGTCCGCCTTCTTTTTTATCTCATCCGCGCGTTCGCGGCCCGACGCAAGAATCTCGCCGGTAATCTTGTCAATTCCTGCCATTTTCGTACTCCTTTATCGACCTAAGGCCACGGACCGTTCCCTGTATTGGATAAGAGTATTAGTGAATGTTCGTGATGGAAAGGATGGAGATCAGCAGCGCCAGGATCGCGTAAGTCTCGACCATGGCCGGGAAGAGCATCGCCTTACCGAACTGATCCGGCTTCTTCGCAACAATGCCGATGGACGCCACGGAGGTCTTGCCCTGGTGGAAGGCCGAGACGAGGCCGACGATGGCAATCGGCAGGCAGGCGAAGAGGTACATCAGGCCCGTGTTGGTGTCGGTGATCGGCGTTCCGCCGAGGATGCCGATGTTCGAAAGCGTGATGAAGGTGACCAGAAGGCCGTAAATGCCCTGCGTGCCCGGAAGGAGCTGCAAAATCAGCACCTTGGCGAACTGCTCCGGATCCTCGGAAACCACGCCGGCGGCCGCCTGTCCGGCCACGCCGACACCCCAGGCCGAGCCGATGCCCGCCAGCGCCGTTGAAAGAACTGCTCCAATCAGTGCGAATACCATACCCATGCTCATGTTACTTTTCCTCCTTGATTTCGATGTACTTGTTGGCCGTCTGGAACGGGGCGAACTTCTTGCCGCCGCCGTCATAGAACTTGCCGAAGAACTCGACGAATTGCAGTCGGTTCGTATGCACGTACGCGCCCAGCGCGTTGATGCCGATGTTCAGAGTGTGTCCCAAAAGGAACACGATGATAAAGAGAATCGGTCCGAGGAACCCGCTGCCGCCCACCATCGCCGCCATCATGTTGATAACGGAGGCGATAACGCCGGTCGCAAGGCCGAGGGCCAGAAGACGCGAGTACGAGAGAACGTCCGAGAGCCAGCTCGTGATGCCGTAAATATCATAGGCACCGAGCGCAATCCGGATGATGAAGTTTTTGCTCGTGCGTCCCGCCATGAAGAGAATCACCACCGCGCCCGCGATGGCGAGCACAATCGCCAGGGTATTTACGAAGGGCGGGAAGCTGAAGGTCATGCCCGCGATCGACGCGAAGAGGTCCGAGGGCAGGAGCATCAGAATCAGCCCGATGAGGAGCATGTACCAGGCAATAACGTCCGCGAAGAAGCTCACGTAGTCTTTATCACGAAGAGCCTCGTAGCCCTTGAGCGCGAGCCCCATGAAGAGGTGGATCACGCCGAAGAGGAGGCACCAGATGAGGAGGACCATCGGGTTGGTCAGCGGCTCGAACCAAAGCGCCTTTAAGATTCCGTCGCCGGTGTAGCCGAAGTAGGTCTTTGCGATGACGTCAATCGCATCCCCGAAGAAGCCGCCGTACATGAGCCCCCAGAAGATCGTCGAGAGCCCGCACCAGAAGAAGAGGGAAATTGCCCTTCGAAGGCCGGTATCCATCCGTTTGTACTTCAGGAGAATAATTCCGCAGGCGAAGGACATCACGAGGCCGTAGCCCGCATCCGAGAGCATCATGCCGAAGAAGAAGACGTAGAAAATCGACATCACGAAGGTCGGGTCGACGCGCCCCTTCTGCGGGAGGCCGTAGGATTCGAGCACCCCCTCCACCGAGGCCGAGAACTTGTTGTTCTTCAAGAGCGTCGGCGTGACCATGCCCTCCGGCGGGTCCTCCACCTCGACGATGGCGTCGTATTTCTCGGTCAAAAGCTTCTGCACTCGCTCCGCCTGCGGCTCCGGCACCCAGCCTTCGAAGAAGAAGACCTCCCCCGACTGGGGAATAGTTCCCAGGAATTTATATTTCTCTGCTCGTGTGCGGTAGTAATCGGAAACCGCGCGCAGCCGCTCCCTCTCTCCCGCATATTTTCCGATTTCCTCGGTCAGCTCGGCAATTTTTCCCTCCGTCTTCTCCATGTCGGCTTCAAGGAGGGAGATTTGCTCCGCCGGGACCGCCGACTCCGGCTGCGAGGGTCTGGCAAAGCCAATCTTCCGAAGGCCCTCCGCCACCGTCTCGGCATCGCGCTTTAAGAAAAGCACGCAAATGCCGGTGCTGTCATTTTCCGAGAACAGCATCTCCACGGAAACAGGATGCTCGGCATTTGCAAATGACGCGTTTTGGGTTCTTTCCGTTGCTTTTGCAGCGTTTCCCGTCTTCGTTGCACCCGTTTTTCCGGCGGCCTTCCCTTCTGCTTCGGCAAATGCCGCCTCCGGCGGATTCTGCGCATTTCCTGTTTTTTCGGCTTCCGCCAGCTTTGCCTTCTCCACGGCAAATGCCGTGTACACGGCCGCGTAGATTTCCTCCTCGGTTCGGGTTCCCGGCACGGTTCCGATGAGGACGCCTGTCGTCTTCGTCCCCGCAAAATCCATCGGAACGTCGAGGTTCACCCAGGGCTTCAGGCTTTCAATCTGGTTGCGGTCCTTCAGGAGCGTTCCCTTGCACTCCGTAATCTCCCGCTCCAGCTTTCCGATATTTCGGGCCGCCTCGATGGCAAGTCCCCGCTGGCCCACAAAATTCTGGTACTCCCTCACGTTTAAGACCTTCCGCCCCGCAAAGGAGTCCAACAGGCCGGTCTTCTCCGGCACATACGTTTTTAAGATTTTCAGCGCCTCGTCCATGGATTCCGCGCGTTTGAGGAACGTCGTCCTCTGTCCGTCGGTCTCCATTTTCTTCAAGCCCTCATCGTCGATAAAGTCGGTCGTGACCTCCATGATTCCAAGACTCTGGAGCGTCTCCAGCACCGCCTTCCGATTCTTTTTCAGGCCCGTCACACTAAGGAGCTGCATCTTGACAACTGCCATGCAAATCCCTCCTTATCCGAGAACCGCCCGAATCGCGGCCTGTACTGCCTTCTTCTCATCCTTGCGGGCCGCCGCGCGGAGCTTGTCCGCTTCCTTCTCGGCCGCCTTCCTCGCGTCCTCGACAAATTTCTTCGCCACGGTGTCTGATTTCGAAGCCGCCACCTGGCGGTCCTTTACCGCCTCCGCCAAAGCCACCGACTTCATCGCCGCAGCATCGCCCTCCGCCTTGCGAAGCATCTCCTCCGCATCGGCGCGGGCCTCCTTCACCAGCTCGTCCGCCTTCGCTTCCGCTTCCCGGACAGCCTTAATGTTCTCTGCAATCATGGACGTTCACCTCCCATGTAACATTTTTTCATTTTAGCACATTTTTCGTCCCTTCACCACAATAAAGTAGGAAAAATTGACGGAAATTTGTCCATCACCCTTGCCTCCCCCTCCAGGGGGAGGTGGCACGGCGAAGCCGTGACGGAGAGGGGGCTTCGTAAAGGCGATTCCTCACTCCTCGATACAGTTCAGGCGAGCCTGAACTGTATCGAGCGTTGCGCAATGAAATCGCCCTTCGGGCGATGGCGCAACGCATAGGTCGCTGTTTTATACCTCTCGCCGTTCCCTCGCAGCTAGTGCGAGGGAACGCCCGAAGAATCTCACTCCTCCCCCACTGTCTCCGAAATAATATACTTCGGCCGCCCCTTGATCTCATCGTATATCTTCGCAAGATAATACCCGATGACCCCGAGGCTGAGCATAATAACGCTTCCCGTAAAGAGCTGCAGGAGAATGACGGTCGTAAATCCCCCCAGCGCGACGCCCATGATTTTCTGCACGATCGCGATGATTCCAAAGACCAGCATCACGATGAACATCAGCACGCCGAGCACCGTCACAATCTGCATCGGAGCCGCCGAGAACGAGGTGATGTTCGTAATGGCATACCGGATCAGCGACCGCGTGCTCCACTTGGACTCGCCGGCCTCCCGCTCGCGCACCTCAAACTCCACCTGCGTCGTCCGAAACCCAATCCACGACGAGAGGGCCCGAAAGAACGCATTCTTTTCCTTCATATTTAAGATGGCGAGCACCGCCTTCCTGTCAAGGAGCTTGAAGTCCGAGGCCCGCCGCATGTCAATCTTGGTCGAGCGGCTGATAAGGCCGTAAAAGCCCGCTGCCGCCATCCGGTGGAAGGGGGATTCCTTCCCGCGGTCGCTCTTCACGGCCTCCACGACCTCGTAGCCCTCCTCCCAGAGCCGGTACATCTCCACGATCTTCTCCGGGGGATGCTGCAGGTCGCAGTCAATTACGACCGCGCAGTCGCCCTTCGCCTCGGCAAGGCCGGCGTAAATGGCCGACTCCTTACCAAAATTCCGCGAAAAATGCACGCCGCGGACCTTCACGACTGGGCTTGCGGAAGCTATCCCATCCCTTTTAAGCGTAGATGCGTAAACTCCCGGCCCGGCGGACGCTGTTCCATTTACCGGCTTTCTATCAGATAACGCGGCTACCTCGGTCCCATTTGTCGGCTTTCTACCAACCCGTACGGCAGCCTCGGCCCCATTTGCCGCCTTCTTAATCTCGGCCCACGTCCCGTCCTTCGAACCGTCGTCGATGAAAATCAGCTCACAGTCGATTCCGGCCTCCCTCAGAACGCCGCCGATGGCATTTGCCGCGCGGGCAATATTTTCCTCCTCGTTAAATGCGGGAATCACCACAGAAAGCACCGCATTTTCCTCCTCTATTCGAATTAAGTTGTCTTATAGATTCTCTGCATGCCATTATCCGAAGTATATACAAGCTGGTATGCCTCCGCAATCGTCTCCTCATGCCCCGGCTCCCCGTCGAGGTCGAGGCCATTTTCAAAGATGATATAATCGATCCCCTCCTCCTCGACAAGCTGGCGCAAATTCTCCGTGTCATAGGTTGTATACATTTCCTTGGCCTTCTGGCCGCGATAGTTCGTGTCGTATCCCGCCGACCAGGGATAATACGGCCAGCCCATGTACATCATGCAGCCCGACAGCGTAACCTCCGACATCGAATAATACGGTGTCAGGATGAGGTCCTTCTCTGTCGTGTTGTCCGCAAGCCACTTCGTAAGCGAGCTTTCGAGGTCGATGGCCATGCTGCGGTTCCGCCCGTTGTCACGGATGACGATCACGAAGTCGTAAAAGCCTGTCGCCATGAGGCAAATGGCCAGCACCACGCCGATGACGGCGGTCCACCGCCGACGGAAGAGAACGACGAGCGCGTAGCCCCAGAGGATGCTCAAAAATGCCATCGCGATCATGATGTATTTATGGTTCACGGTCACGTCCGGCGTGAGCGATATTGTGAACGCAAAGATGACGGGAAGGACAAATGCAAAGAGCAGGAGGCGTTTTTCGCGCTTCAGGAAGAAGACGAGAATAAGGCAGCCAAGCCCCGTGACACCCATGACCTCCAAAATGTACCAGAGCACGCCGAGGAAGGATTTGTCCTCCGCGATGAAGCCCCAGCGGAACGAGAGCGCGAACGAGCTCCCTCGGATGAAAATTTTCGTCTGTAAGAAGGAGAACACCATCGCCACGGCCGCCATAATGGCATAATCCAGCTTGTGCCGCGAGAAAAGAGCCATACCCGCAAGGATGACGAGTGCACCGATGACCGCCGCCCCGTTCCAGAACGAGACAAGGCCGAGCACCACACCGGCGAGGGCCGCCGTAACGGCCGCCTTCGGAAGCCACGCTTCCTTCTCGGCAAATACAAACCGAAGCCAGGCAACCCCCTTCATCTCGGAGAGCCCGCTCTCCATAAGGTACTCCATGAACAGCCAAATGACGAGCGCGGCGATGAGGAGGCCGAAGCCCAAATGCCGCTGGTTGAGGTACACGTTGTAATTCCAAAGCCCCCAGTTTTCATTTGGGGTGTATCCGATGAACTCCCTGCGCTGCTGAAGGGTTGTAAAAAGATCGTCCGCCGCAACATGTTCCTTGATAAACAGGAAGAACGCAAGGCCGCTGCGGAAGAAGAAAAGGGCCGACGCCACCGCGCTCGCCGCGAAGCTCTTCGTAAGCCTCCGGGCCAGCTGCGTGAGCACGACCAAAAAGCCAAGAAGCGAAAGGATCGAAACCACATTGTATGCAAGATCGATGCGAAGCCCCAAAAACTCCAGATTACCCGTCAGGAATTGGAACATAAAGTGATACTTCACATCCTCGCCGCCAAAGTGCGGGTACTGTGTCGGATAATTCGCGCTCAGCGAGAACGACCGGATCATGGCCGTGTGCGGCGCGTAATCACTGAAGACAGAGTAGCCCGAGAAAAGCTTCCCGTCGGAATAGAAAAACACGTAATGCATGGTGAAGCTGATAAAGACAAGTAAAAGTCCGTACAGAATGATTTCCTTGACAAGCAGCTTCTGGTTACGGATAAGAACCTCCTTCTCCCCGCCCTTTTTCCGTTTCCGCCAAATAAGGACAAAGGAGAGGACGGCGGCTCCCAAAATAACCAGAATGTTGCCGAGAATGAGCGGCACCTTCATGCCGAGAACCATGTGGAAGAACCAGGCCAGAAAATAGAGCACCCAGGTCATCACCAGGGTCCCCACGCCAAATGCCGCCGCGCACCGAACCCAGACCCTGTTTCCTTCCAGATCCGCCTCCGGCTTCAGAAGAAAGCCCGAAAGCTGCCAGCCAAGCACACAGGCCACCGCCAAATACAAAATCGCCAACATATCTCTCTCCTCCCACACCGTCCCCGGTGCTCTTTCAAAACCTTTCCCTTAGTTCCGCGCTTAAGGAAACCATTCCAACTGCATGGTTGAAAGCATAAAAATGGACATCATCCATACGAAAGGCTTGTCATTCTGAGCGAAGCGAAGAATCCCCTTAGGTAATATTCGC
>CADCQU010000090.1 GCA_902803635.1 uncultured Lachnospiraceae bacterium
GTTTTTCATGGTGATGGGGCTGTGCCTCCCGGTTTCGGCAAATGCGTCCGAGAAGGCTTACAGCATCAGCACGGGGAACACGAGGGTTTACTCTGACACGGGACTTACAAATGGCTACGGCACGATCTTCGATTCTGACGAGGTGAACATCGACGAAGTTTCGGGCGACTACCTCAGGGTCACCTACCCCACGTCGAAGGGTTCCAAGAGCGGCTACGTTCCCGCGTGGACATTTATGACGAAGACAGGCGGCTGGGAGTCCGGCACCGCGCGTGCGAAGGTGACAACCTACAAGCGCCCCGGCGGAGCCTCCTACGGCTACATCTCGGCAGGCGATTACGTGGACATTCTCGGAACATCGGGCGACTACACGCAGGTCCGCTACCCGGTCAGCAACGGCCATAAATATGCATTTGTCAGCACGGCGGATTGCAACAACCACATCTATTCGGTACCTGTACCGGTTGTTTCCTATGATAAAGCTTATATCGTCACGACCCCGTCGGGCCTCATCCTTCGAGACGGACCAAGCACGGGCTGCGGAAAGATTCTGACCATGCCGCACAATGCAATCCTCCAGGTCGCCTCTATTGACAATGGCTGGGCGCACGCGAACTATAACGGACAGGAAGGCTATTGCTCTGCCCAGTACATCGCCGAATACAACCCGGGCGGCGGTTCGAACGCCTCCGGCGACTGGCAGATGCCCATGACAAATGCCTACGTCTGCGGGAACAACTGGCTGACGTACTACTCGGCAAGACCTGACAGGCCTTACCACCTGGGGCTTGACATCGCCTCCGGTTCCGGGGATGCAAATGTCTACGCCGCCGCTTCCGGCACGGTTGCCGCTACCGGCCTCAACAACGCAAATGGAAACTTCGTGATCATCCGCCATTCTCTTAGCGGAAAGACCGTCTACTCCTTCTACTGCCACCTTTCAAGCTACTGCGTTGGGAACGGCCAGAATGTTGGCAAGGGCGAGAGGATCGGCGTTTTCGGAAACACAGGCAGCTCTTCCGCTGGAAGCCACCTGCACTTTGCGATTGCTGATAAGCTGTCCGCATCGGGCGGATATTACGGTTACGGCACCGCTTCCTCCGGGAACAGCGTCAGCTATAGCGGAACAACCTTCTACAACCCGCATTACGTTGTGGAGCACGGTATGCTGCCGTAAAAAAGAGAAAGTCGCTCCTAAACGTTGAAAAAGATGCACCTCATAAAAACAAGTCCCTTATAATAGAAAATTCATAGGGAACAACAATAACAAAGCCAGACGTTGACGGTATGC
Source organism: uncultured Lachnospiraceae bacterium (assembly GCA_902803635.1). Lineage (GTDB taxonomy): Bacteria > Bacillota > Clostridia > Lachnospirales > Lachnospiraceae > Chordicoccus. The sequence goes on from CADCQU010000090.1 coordinate 1,292, forward strand.
AGCGTCTGGCTTTCACATTTTCATACGCCTTGCATGAGCAGGACAATCTCTTGGGCATGCGAACCGCCTCGGTTATATCGCCAAAACCTCACTTTTCCCCGCCAGAGGAGGGATTCGTAACTTTGCTTTCAGCCTGCTCCCTTGAGAGAGAATAGTCTCGCATCAATCGATCCACGATAGCGTCCTCGCCCGCACCAAAATCACGCAAAGCATCAATTAAAACACGGATGCTCTTTTCTCTCTCCTTGTCCGCCCCTTCGACAATGCCTTCTGCCTTGCCTTCCCTCCTCCCCTCGTCCTTAAACTGTTCCATGTAGGAGAGGAAGTCCATGCGATCAAGCTTTTCCTGGAGTATCATCCCCTGCACCTCCTTGTTTTGTGTCATGTGGAACGCCTCGGTGCTGACAGCCTGGAGTGTGCTGTCTGCGACAACAGCCTCGCGCACCTTGAGATCATTGGAATCCGCAATGGCGGAGAGCCAGGCCTGCAAGCGGTCGGGCCGGTCATCTTCCGATTCGGCGTTCCTGTCTTCCTGAAACTGTTGCAGACATTTGTCAAGCTGGACGTAGATGGTCTTCGCCTTGCACGGGACAGCCAGTCCGGTATCCGAAACCATCTGGACGAAACGGTGGATATAGTGGCGACTGCATTTGTCGAACTCCCGAAACACTTTCGGGCTTTCGACCATGAGAACCACCACCAGGACATCCTTGACGTTCCTGTAATCAACCTCGCTTTTCGCCTGTCCGTCCTCGACGGAATACTGGACGAGAAGCATGTGCGATGCATAGATTTCCGTGCGTGTGAAGATGTACTCCTGCTGTGCCTTCTGAATCTCCAGGTCCGCGCGGCGTCCCTGCGCAAGCCATGCGGGAATGTCCGTGATCGTCGTCTTAGCGTGAAGCGACAAGGGAAAATTCTCGTTGGAAGCACTGGATACAACGTTGATGCTCTCGTCCTTCGCAATGCCGCGCAGAAGGAAGTTCAGCCGATCCGGATGGACATCCGCACTGAACACGTTCTTGGCAATCGTGTCGGTATAGAGCGGCGGCTGCTTCTCCCCGGCAAATACCTTGGCCCAGAATTCCTGCTCCCGAAGCGGAAGGTCTGCCCAGGTCCGTAAATCCTTGTTCTGCGCACCTTCTTTGGCAAATGCTGCGTTCTGCAAAATACTCACGTTCTTTTTCCTCCGTGATTAAGATTATTTTACCACAGCCGAAAATGTTTTTCCATGA
>CADCQU010000091.1 GCA_902803635.1 uncultured Lachnospiraceae bacterium
AGCTCTGCGGCGGATTCCTCCGCAGCAGATAGCTCTGCGACGGATTCCTCTGTAGCGGACAGCTCTGCGGCGGATTCTTCTGTAGTGGATAGCTCTGTGACTGACAGCTCCGTGGTGGCTAGCTCCGCAGCTGACAGTTCTGTGGTAGAATAAAAAGCAAGGGAAACCACTTGGCTCCCCCTCAGGGGGAGCTGTCGGCGAAGCCGACTGAGAGGGGGGCAGACCTACGGAAGCTACGGCAGGAAAGGGAAAAGAGCAATTATATGAAGAAAACGACCGTCAAAAGACGGTCGTTTTCTTTGCATTTTGTGAAAAAGAGTGCTACAATAGCCTTGTGTAATTGTGAGAAACGCCGAGGAGGCCATGATATGGAATCCAACCACGAAAAAATTTTAAAGGAGCTTGCCGCGATGGAGGAGGAGGCCAGAGCCACCATGCAGGGGGTCGCCGAGGAGAAAAAGGCCATCGAAAGCGAGGCAAAGGAAAAGCAGGACGCATTTGACGCGGAGCAGGAGAAGGCGACACAGGAACAGCTCGCCGCCATCCGCGAGGCATTTGCCAAGGAAAGTGAAGAGGAGATCGCCCGCATCCGGGCGGAAACCGAAAGCGCCATGGCGGTCCTTCGGGAAACCTACGAAAAGCAGGTGGACATCCGGGCGGAGGAAATCGTCCGCTCCATCCTTGCGGGAGGGGTGCAGCCATGAGGGGGCTTCTGGCTTACAGCGGCCTTGCCACCAAGATCCGGGCGATGTCCGCGAAGCTCCTTACCGAGAAGGATTTCGAGGAGCTGGTCAACTGTCCGGACGTTCCGGCGGCCTTCCGCTTCCTTCGGCAGACGCCCGCCTATGCGGTCGCGCTCTCGGAAATGCCGGAGTCGGATCCCCACCGGGAGCAGATGGAGGCGCTGATCGAGACGTCCATCTACCGGGACTTCGCGAAAATATATAATTTTGCTGAACCGGAGCAGGAAAAATTCCTGAAAAAATATGCCCGCCGCTACGAGATCAAGGTTCTCAAAAAATGTCTCCGTCTGGCCTATGTCGGGCAGAAGCCGGGAACGGAGGTTTTCCGCAACCCCGCCTTCTTCGTGAAATTCACGGCTCTCGACCCGGAGAAGCTTGCGGCCGCCGACAGCATCCCGGCCGTCGTGGAGGCCCTTCGCGGGACCGGCTACTACGAGCCCCTGCACCGGCTGGAAGGCCTCACCGACCTGGAGCTCTTCGACTATGAGGCCATCCTGGACAGCTACCATTTTCAGGACATTTGGCGGGACAAGGGGCGGATCGTCTCGAAGGACGGCGTCGAGACCCTGACGCGGAACTACGGGACCCGCGTGGACATGCTGAACCTCTGGTACATCCGGCGGGCGCGGATCTGGTACCACCTCTCGGAGGCGGAGACCTACAAGATCATCTTCCCGGTGCACTACCATTTGCGGAAGGAGGAGGTCGCGGCCCTCATCGCCGCCGAGACGGAGGAGCAATTTGCCGCGGAGCTTGCCAAAACGCGCTACGCGCGGAATTATCCGGAGCTTGCGCCGGACAACCTGGAGGACATGTACGTGCAGATCATGAACAAGGTGGTCCGTGCGGAAGCCAGAAAGAAGCCCTATTCCGTGGCGGCTCTTTTCGACTATTTATATAGGAAGGAACACCAGGACTACCGCGTCATCTGTGCCATCGAGTGCATCCGCTACGGCATCCGCGGCGAGGAAGCCCTGCGGAGCATTTCGGTGTTGTAAACTTGTTTCCCTTATACGCATAAGGAGGGAAATTGTATGATTGAAAAAATGAAATTTCTCAGCATCACGGGTCCTCGGGGGGACATCGACCGGATGGTGAGCAAGTACCTTTCCCGGTACGAGATCCATCTGGAAAATGCGATGACCGAGCTGGAGGATGTCCCGGATTTGAAGCCCTTCGTCCAGCAAAATCCCTACAAGGCGATTTTGGCAAATGCCGAGGCCTACGCCGCGTTGGTGCCAAATGCCTCTTCCGTCGTGCCGGCGGAGATTTCGCTGGATGACGCCCTCTCGCTTGTGACCCGAATCCAGCGCCGCCTTGCGGACCTCGATGCCCGGAAGAAGGAGATTATCGACGGGACGGAGGAGAAGCAAAAGCTCCTCCGCGTCATCGAGCCCTACCGGAGTCTGCCGGCGGAGGTCCGCACGATTCTGGCCTTCAAGTTCCTGGATTTTCGTTTCGGGCGGCTCCCGCAGGCGGACTACGATCGTCTCCGCAGCTATGTCTACGACGACTCCCACAGCATTTTCTTAAAATGCAAGGAGGACGAAAAGTACGTCTACGGGGTATACTTCGCGCCGGACCGCATTTCCCACCGTATTGACGCGCTCTATCTGTCTATGCATTTTGAACGGATATTTATCCCGGATGCCTACGAGGGGAGGCCGGACGACGCGGTCCGCGCTCTTGAAAAGGAGCTTGCGGAGGCCGGGAAGCAGGAGGCGGAGATCGACCGGCAGCGGGCGGCCCTCATTGAGGACGACGCGGCGCAGATTCTCGGGGCGCGGAACAAGATCCGCGGCCTTTCCGACAACTTCGACATCCGGAAAATGGCCGCGACCACGGTCGCGAAATACGATACCTTCTATATCCTTTGCGGCTGGATGACCGAAAAGGATGCCAGGGCCTTCAAAAAGGACGTGGAGAGGGATGATAAGATCACCTGCCTTGAGCGCGATGAAGGGCCGGGGACGGGGAAAAAGCCCCCGACACAGCTGAAGAACCCGGGCATTTTCCGTCCGTACGAGATGTACATAAAAATGTACGGGCTGCCGGGCTACCGGGAGATGGATCCGACCATTTTCGTGGCCATCACCTACTCGTTCATTTTCGGTGCCATGTTCGGCGACGTCGGCCAGGGGCTCTGCCTCCTGCTCGGAGGGTTTCTTCTCTACCGAATGAAGAAGATTCCCCTCGCCGGGATCATCTCCCTGGCCGGGTTCTTCTCCACAATCTTCGGCTTCCTCTTCGGGAGCATTTTCGGGTTCGAGGATATTTTGCCGGCCCTCTGGCTGCGGCCGCGGACAGCAATGATCACCCTCCCAATTGTGGGGAGCATCAACACCGTCCTGGTGGTCGCCGTCGTATTCGGGATGGGCCTCATTCTGCTCACGATGGTGTTCCATATTCTCAATGCCGTGCGGGTGAAGGACCGCGGCGAGATTCTTTTCGGGACAAACGCCCTGACGGGCTTTATCTTTTACGGCGGGCTGGTGATTGCCGTCATCCTCATTTTCAGCGGCCGTGCGATACCGGCGGGCGGACTCTTCGTTGCCGTCCTTGTGGCGGCCCTTCTGGGAATGTTCCTGAAGGAGCCGCTGACGAAGCTGGTTACCGGCGAGCCGGGACCCAAGATCGAGGGAAGCATCGGGATGTTCATCGTCCAGGGCTTCTTCGAGATGTTCGAGGTCATGCTCTCGTACTTCTCGAACTCCCTCTCCTTCGTCCGTATCGGGGCCTTCGCCGTGAGCCACGCGGCCATGATGGAGGTCGTCCTCCAGCTCTCGGGCTTTGAGAGCGGAAACACCAACTGGGTCGTCGTTGTCGTCGGCAACCTCTTTGTCATGGGCATGGAGGGCCTCATCGTCGGCATCCAGGTCCTCCGTCTGGAGTTCTATGAAATGTTCTCCCGCTTCTACAAAGGCGACGGGCGGTCATTTGCAAATTCGTTGAAGAAGGCGGAGAAATAAGTCTCGAATTTAATGCTTCCCAACAGTTCGGAATTGGCACCAAGCATCTTGCCTCCCCCTTCAGAAAGAGGGATTGCCTTGCTTCCGGCGGCAGCTCCTCTTGCCTCCCCCTCAGGGGGAGGTGTCACGGCGAAGCCGTGACGGAGAGGGGCTTCTGTAACGGGGAGAAGATACATTCATCTACAATAATATTTCAGGAGGTATCTCACCATGTCTCTCGCAGTACAGATCACACTCATCATTGCCCTTGTCCTCTCGATTCTCATCCCCGGCGCGGTTTTCCTCGCGGGGAGGCGCACGCAGAGCCGGTTTAAGAGGATTCTTGTCGTGAACCTCTTCCTGGTCTTTGGCACCATGCTGATCGCGGGCATTTCCATGGTCCTTGGCGCCGGCCCGGCCTTCGCGGCAGGGGAGGATGCGGCCATTGCGGCCAGCGGCCTGTCCACGGGCCTTGGCTACATTGCGGCGGCCCTCTCGACCGGGCTTTCCTGCCTTGGCGGCGGTATCGCGGTGGCCTCGGCGGCCTCGGCGGCCCTTGGTGCCCTCTCGGAGGACCAGAGCATCCTCGGCAAATCCCTCATCTACGTCGGCCTTGCGGAAGGCGTCTGCCTCTACGGTCTTATCATTTCCTTCATGATCATCGGTCAGCTTGGATAAAAAACTGATGGGTTTCGGAGAGTTGCCATGAAGATATTTGTCATCAGTGACAATGTGGACACGCTGACGGGGATGCGCCTGGCCGGCGTGGACGGCGTGCTTGCCCACACCCGGGAGGAATTCTCCCGGGCGCTTGCGCTTGCCTTGAAGGATCCGGCAAATGGCGTCGTCCTTCTGACGGAGAAGTTCGGCCGGGACTTCCCGGACCTTGTCAACGGCGCGAAGCTTGCGACGCACCTTCCTCTCATCCTTGATATCCCCGACCGCCACGGCAGTGGCCGCCGCCCGGACTTCATCACGGGATATGTGGAAGAAGCAATTGGGTTGAAATTGTAATTATTTGTAATATGGGAAACGCCAAAGGGTGTTTCCCGCACGAAATTCGCGGCGCGATAGCGCCTTCCGATGCGAATTTCTGTGCATAAAGGGGGTCTTACCATGCTTGTGGAAGAAAAGCTGCAATTATTTCGGGAAATCTTAACGGATGATGCCGCAGCGCGCCGGCGGAAGGAGCTGGCCGCCTACCGCGCGTCGCTCAAGGACGCATTTGACGAGCACCGCGCGTCCGTCAAGGCAGCCCAGAAGGTGCGCCTTGCGGAGGAGACGGCCCGCCTGCGGCGGGAGGAGACCTTCCGCATCTCGGAGGAACGCCAGGAGGCGCGTCGGCAAATGGCCCGGAAGGAGGAGGAGCTTTCCGAGCGTCTCTTTGCGCTCGTAGCGGAGAAGCTTGCGGAAGTACGGAAGTCGCCGGATTACGGCCGATACCTTGTACGCCTCGCCAGGGAGGCGAAGGAGTTCTCCGAGGGCGAGGAGATGCAGATTCTTCTCGATGCCGAGGATCTGGTGTATTTCCCTCTCGTAAGCGCGGCCGCAGGCGTCCTCCCCAAGGTTTCGCCCGAAAAGCTCGGCGGAGGGATGCGCGTACATTTGCCAAAACGACGGATATGTATAGAAAATTCGTGGAACTCGCTTTTTGCGGAGGCAAAGGCGAACTACCGCTTCGAAGGAGGGCCGGCGACGTGAAGAAGGTACGGCCGGGAAACGGCAGCAAAAGAAGCGGCGGCTTTCATGGACGAAGGAGGGCCTGAGACGTGAGCAGGACAGGAACAATTTTCGGCATCAACGGCCCGGTCATTTACCTGAAGGGCGCGAAAGGCTTCGCCATGTCGGAGATGGTCTACGTCGGGGCCGAGCGGCTCGTCGGCGAGGTCATTTCCCTGCGGGGCGACATGACCATGATCCAGGTCTACGAGGAGACCGGCGGCCTGAAGCCGGGTGAGAAGGTGGAGGGCACGGGCGCCGCGCTCTCGATCACGCTCGGGCCTGGCATCCTTGACAACATTTACGACGGCATCCTGCGCCCGCTGGAGGCCATTGCGAAGACCTCCGGCAAATACATTACCCGCGGGATTGCGGTCCCCTCGCTCGACACCGGGCGCAAATGGGACGTGACGCTGCAGATCAAGGCGGGCGATACCGTGACCGGAGGTCAGGTCTTTGCCGAATGTCCCGAGACGGAATCCCTTGTGCACCGCGCGATGGTGCCGCCAAATATCTCGCAGGCGAAGGTTCTTTCCTGCGTGGCAAATGGCAGCTACACGGTGGACGAGCCTCTTGCGGAGCTGGAGCTTCCGGACGGGAGCCGGCGGGAGCTTACGCTCGCCCAGAAATGGCCGATCCGCGTGCCGCGCCCCATCAAGAAGCGTTTGCCGGCCTCCGAGCCGCTCCTTACGGGGCAGCGGGTGCTCGACACGGTCTTCCCGATCGCGAAGGGCGGGACGGCGGCCATCCCCGGCGGCTTCGGCACCGGCAAGACCATGACCCAGCACGCAATCGCGAAGTTCTCCGACGCGGATGTCATCGTCTACATCGGCTGCGGCGAACGCGGGAACGAGATGACCGAGGTCCTGGAGGACTTCTCGAAGCTGGAGGATCCCCGGACCGGCAAGAAGCTCATGGCCCGGACGACCCTGATTGCGAACACCTCAAATATGCCGGTGGCAGCACGTGAAGCTTCGATATATACGGGCATCACGCTCGCCGAATATTACCGCGACATGGGCTACGATGTCGCGATCATGGCGGACTCGACCTCCCGCTGGGCGGAGGCCCTCCGCGAGCTCTCGGGCCGCATGGAGGAAATGCCCGCCGAGGAGGGCTTCCCGGCCTACCTCGCCTCGCGGCTTTCCGCGTTCTACGAGCGGGCGGGCCAGATGGAGACGCTGTCCGGGAAGACGGGCTCGGTCTCGGTCATCGGGGCGGTCTCGCCTCAGGGCGGCGACTTCTCCGAGCCGGTCACGATGAACACGAAGCGCTTTGTCCGCTGCTTCTGGGGCCTTGACAAGGCCCTCGCCTACGCCCGCCACTACCCGGCCATCAACTGGATGGAGAGCTACAGCGAGTACGTCGCGGATCTTTCCGACTGGTATCGGTCAAATGTAGACCCGAAGTTCATGGATGACCGTACGCGCATTGTGGCAATCCTCAACTCCGAGGACAAGCTGATGGAGACCGTGAAGCTCATCGGCGCGGACGTCCTGCCGGAGGACCAGAAGCTCCTCCTCGAAATCGCCCGGGTGATCCGCCTCGGCTTTCTGCAGCAGAA
>CADCQU010000092.1 GCA_902803635.1 uncultured Lachnospiraceae bacterium
AGATGCGCCCGATTCTGGAGAAAACCTACGGCTGCATCGTCTACCAGGAGCAGGTCATGCAGATCGTGCGCGACCTCGGCGGCTACAGCTTCGGCCGTTCGGACCTCATCCGCCGCGCGATGTCCAAGAAGAAGGCGGACGTCATGGCGAAGGAGCGGCAGAACTTCGTCTACGGGAGCGAGGAGATGGGCGTCGGCGGCTGCCGCGCGAAGGGTATTTCCGAGAGCGTCGCGAACCACATTTTTGACGAGATGACGGATTTCGCGAGCTATGCCTTCAACAAGAGCCACGCGGCGGCCTATGCCGTGGTCTCTTTTAGGACGGCCTATCTCAAATGCTACTACCCCGTGGAGTTCATGGCGGCCCTTATGACCTCGGTCATCGAGCACCCCGACAAATGCGCGGAGTACATTCTGCATTGCCGGGATATGAAGATTCCGATTCTTCCTCCCTCGGTCAATACCGGCTTCGGCCGCTTTACGACGGAGGCTTCCTCCATCCGCTATGGGATGTACGCGGTGCACAGCGTGGGCCGCGGGGTCATTGATCGCATCGTGGAGGAGCGGGAGAAGGGCGGGGCGTACCGCACCCTCGCCGACTTTATCCGCCGGATCGCGGACAAGGACATCAACAAGCGGGCCATCGAGAACCTGATCAAGGCCGGTGCCCTTGACAATCTGCCGGGAAATCGCCGCCAGAAGATTCTCGTGTATCCGGCGATGGTCGACCGCGAGGCCTCCGCAAGCAAGAACACCTTTGCCGGGCAGATGAGCCTGCTTGATTTTCTTGCACCCGAGGAGCAGGAGGTCTTCGAGATTCCCCTGCCCGACGTGGCGGAATTTGCCCTGGCCGACCTCCTCGCCTTCGAGAAGGAGGTCCTGGGCGTATATCTGTCGGGCCACCCCCCTGGAGGAGTACCGCGACATCCTGAAACGGTATACGACAAATGTCTCCACCGACTTTGTCCCGGATGAGGAGACGGGTCTTCCGGTCGTGGCAAATGGCGCCCGCGTGCGCATCGGGGGCCTTATTTCCGCGAAGACCATCAAATATACGCGCAACAACCAGGTGATGGCCTTTCTCACCGTGGAGGACCTTGTGGGAACCGTGGAAATCCTGGTCTTCCCGAAGCCCTTCGAACGTTACCGTGACATCCTTGTCGAGGACAACAAGATTATCGTCGAGGGGAAGGTTTCGGCGGAGGACGAGCGGCCGTGGAAGCTCATCTGCGACACGGTGACCGAATTTGCGAAGCTCCCGAGGGCCGTCTGGGTCGCGTTCCCCGACCGTGCGGCCTACGAGACGAAAAAGCGGATCCTCGGCGAGAACCTCTCCGCCGCCACGCCGGGCATCGACCGCGTGGTGGCCTTCCTCAAGAGCACGAAGGGGCTTCTCGATGCCACGCGGGGGCGGAAGGTGCTGGCCTCGGAGGAATTTCTGGAAAACCTCCGCAAGGACTTTGGCGAGGGGAACGTCGCCGTCCTCGCCGACCGCCCGAAGATGTGGGGGGAGTGAGCGGGATAACATCCCTTGCTTATCTCTCATTCCGCAGATGTTGAAAGTCGGCCCCCTCTCAGTCGGCTTCGCCGACAGCTCCCCCTCAAGGGGGAGCCAAGTGTGACGGAGAGGGGCTGGCTGGCCGACAAAAAAATCACAAAAATCTCTTAGAATCTTGCGTAAAATTTGTTGAAAAATCACCGGATATGCTATAAAATAGAGATAGTTATCATGTGTGCGGATTTGCCGCCCCCTAAGGCGCGAATCCGAGTGGAAAACGGCTGGCGGAGGCCATTTGCCGGGTTCCGGTTGCTACTATTGACATGTGGCCCGAGCGGATTTCGCGAGGAACAAGGAAGGCGGCGATGTGCTGCTCGTTATGGGATGCAGCATCTCCCCGGGAGGGAAGGATTATGGCAGAGAATAAGAGAATCCAGACAATCGGTGTTTTGACGAGTGGCGGAGACGCGCCGGGCATGAACGCGGCCATCCGTGCGGTCGTCCGCAGGGGTATTGACAAGGGCCTCTCGGTCAAGGGTATCCGCAGAGGATATTCCGGCCTGATTGAGGAGGACATCATCGAGATGAACGCGAAGTCCGTCTCGGATACCATCGAGAAGGGTGGTACGATCCTCTATACGGCCCGCTGCGCGGAAATGCGCACCCCGGAAGGTGTCCAGAAGGCTGTGGCGACCTGCCACAAATACGGGATTGAGGGCCTCGTCGTTATCGGCGGTGACGGCTCCTATCGCGGCGCGGAAAAATTGGCAAATGAAGGCATCAACGTGATCGGTATCCCCGGCACGATCGACCTTGACATCGCCTGCACCGAGTATACCATCGGTTTCGACACGGCGGTCAACACGGCCATGGAGGCCATCGACAAGGTGCGCGACACGTCCACGTCCCATGAGCGCTGCTCGATCATCGAGGTCATGGGCCGCAGGGCCGGTTACATCGCGCTCTGGTGCGGCATTGCGAACGGGGCGGAGGACATCCTTCTTCCGGAGAAGTATGATTTCGACGAGCAGAAGCTCATCGACAACATCATCGACAACCGTCGTCGCGGCAAGACCCACCACATCATTATCAACGCGGAAGGTGTCGGCCACTCGGCATCGATGGCCCGCCGGATTGAGGCGGCCACGGGCATCGAGACTCGTGCGACCATCCTCGGCCACATGCAGCGCGGCGGCAGCCCGACCTGCAAGGACCGCGTCTATGCCTCCACGATGGGCTGCATCGCCGTCGACCTCCTGCTCGAAGGCAAGACCAAGCGCGTCGTCGGCTACAACAACGGCGAGTTCAGCGACTACGACATCAACGAGGCTCTGCAGATGTCCAAGTCCATCTCGGATTATCAGGTGGAGATTGCCCAGTCGCTCTCCCGCAACTACTATAAGTCCGAGGCCGATGGCAAGGAGAAGCGCAAGGAAGGGTAATTAGTTTGCTCTATTTCGGTTACAGTGCAGATGATTGCTTAGTCCTGTCATTCTGATGAGCGTGTCCTTCAGAATGACAAGGCTCTTACAAAGCAAACGGTCTTATTCAGGGACATTTGCACGGTAACTTATACCTAAATCAAAGAGTTTCGGATCTGTTCAGCGCAGCAAGTGCGAGGGACTTCCGAATTGGTAGCGATTTATCATTAGAAACCGAGGAAGCTGTGGCGTTCTCATTCAAGGAGATTAAGGAACTGGAAAGAAGCAGAAAGGCCCGCGACGTGCAGGGCCTTTTTGTCACGGAAGGAAAGAAGCTCTTTCTGGAGGCCCCCAGGGAGAGCTTGGTTGCCGTTGTTGCAACGCGGGAATTTGCGGCGGAGAATCCGGAGCTTCTCCGGGACATCCCGCACGGCGTCGAGGTCGTAGCCGACGTCCGCGAGGAACGCTTCGCCGGCCTTTGCGACACGAAGACCCCGCAGGGGATTCTGGCAGTCATCAGGAAGCCGGCATTCTTGTTGGAGGATTATCTTGGCTATCCGAAGGCACCCCTCTTCCTCTTCCTGGAGGATTTGCAGGATCCGGGCAATGCCGGGACGATTCTCCGGACGGCTGAGGCGGCCGGCGTGGACGCGGTCTTTTGCACGAGGAACACGGTCGACTACTACCATCCGAAGACCATCCGTTCCACGATGGGCTCCATCTACCGCGTGCCGCAATTTGTCGTGGACAACGTGCCTGCATTTTTCGAGAGGCTGCATTTGGCAAATGTCCGCTCCTTCGCGGCGCACCTGCGCGGGAAGAAGAGCTATGACGAGGAGGACTACCGCGGCGGCACCATTTTCCTCATCGGGAATGAGGGAAACGGCCTATCCGGGGCGGTGGCAAATGCGGCGGACCGTCTCATTCGCATCCCGATGGCGGGAAAAGTGGAATCGCTCAACGCGGCTATGGCTGCCGGAATCCTCATGTATGAGGCCGGGCGGCAGAGGCGAACATAATATAATTTTGGAGGAAAAAATGGATTTACGGGGAAGGAACTTTCTGACACTGAAGGATTTTACACCGGAGGAGATCACGTATTTGCTGGATCTGGCCGCCGAGCTGAAGGCCAAGAAGAAGGCCCGCATCGCCCATGACGACTTCCGCGGGCGGAACATCGCGCTCATTTTTGAGAAGACGAGTACCAGAACCAGGTGCAGCTTCGAGGTGGCGGCCCACGATCTTGGCATGGACTGCACCTACCTCGACCCGAAGGCGTCCCAGATCGGCAAGAAGGAGAGCATCGCGGACACCGCGCGTGTCCTCGGACGGATGTTCGACGGCATCGAGTACCGCGGCTTCGGGCAGGAAATCGTCGAGGAGCTTGCGAAATACGCTGGTGTTCCGGTCTGGAACGGCCTTACAAACGAATTCCATCCGACGCAAATGCTCGCCGACCTTCTCACGATCCGCGAGAATTTCGGTCACCTCAAAGGCATCCGTCTCGTGTACCTCGGCGACGCCCGCTACAACACGGGCAACTCGCTCATGGTCTCCTGCGCGAAGATGGGGATGCATTTCGTGGCCTGTACGAACAGGAAGTATTTCCCGAATCCGGCCCTCGTGGCCGAGTGCGAGGCCTGGGCGAAGGAATCCGGCGGCAGCATCACCCTCACCGAGGATGCATTTGCCGGCACCAAGGGGGCGGACGTCCTTTACACCGACGTCTGGGTCTCCATGGGCGAACCAGATGAAATCTGGGAGGAGCGCATCCGCGAGCTTTCGCCCTACCGCGTCACGGCCGAGCTTCTGGCAAATGCCGGCCCCGAGGCCATTTTCCTGCATTGTCTTCCGGCCTTCCACGACCTTGGGACGACCATCGGCCGCGAGATCCACGACAAATTCGGCCTCACCGAGATGGAGGTGACGGACGAGGCCTTCGAGTCCGCCCAGTCGCGGGTATTTGACGAGGCCGAAAACCGGATGCACACCATCAAGGCCGTCATGGCCGCGACGCTGCCGCTATGAGGAACCCGCTGTCGGGCCAGGAGGTGCTCTACTTCCTGGCCACGCTCCTTTTGGCGACCAGCATGGTGGTCTGCTTCGGGCTGCTCGTTTTCCTCCCCGCAAGCCGGAGCATCCTCCTGCGCGTCGTCCTTTTCCTCGGCGCGCTTTTAAACCTTCTGGTGGGCGTCCACCACGTCTCCCTCGGCATTCGTAGATACGTTGTCTTCTTCGTCATCGCCGCCGTCTGCGCGATCGCGGTTTTCTTTTTTTGAAAATGGAAGGTTCTCCCATGTCCCTCACACTCTGCGGCGCAAGCTGGTACAATCAAAAATACTACCTGAACCCTGCATTTGCGCGGCTCCCCGAGGCGGTCCTTGAGGAGCTGCAGATTCTTGCGGTCGAATTCACAGAGGACGTCGGCGGGGTCTTCACCATCGAGTTCGGCGACGACCGCCTCCCGCATTTTTCTGTCCGCTCCATGGAGGGCGACGCCCGTTTTGACGAAATCGGGGCCGAGCTGAAGATTCGGCAAATGCAGCGGGAGAAGGAGGAGCTTCTCACACAGATCACCTTCTACTACCGCCTCGTCGTTCTCGGCGAGAGCGTGACAAATGCCGCCGAAGGCCTTGATGTCGCGGAGATTCTGGGGAGGCTGAAGAAAGAAACGGAGATGAAGGAAGTGGGAGAAGCGGCTTCGGCTTCTTCGCTCGAAAATCCAACGCTTTCGAATATTTCTCAGGATACGCCTCAAATGGTTTTCGAACTTCCGGAGGAACGACTTGCAAAAGCGGCAAGGAAAGCAGTTCCGTCCTCGGAAAAGGTGCAGGCAGAGGAAACCGAGGATTACGTCTCTCCATTTGAACGTTTGACAGTATCCGATGTCTCCTTTGTTCCTCTGTGGCCGGACGATTTGGAGGAAGAGGAATGAAAGAGGTTCTTCCAAATATTGAACATACGGCTTCTGGGAAAGAAACCTTGCAGATTGGCTCGCTTTCACTTTCTTCCCCATTTATCCTCGGTCCCATGGCGGGGGTCACCGACCAGCCCTTCCGCCGCCTCTGCCACGAGCAGGGGGCGGCCCTTGTCTCGATGGAGATGGTGAGCGCGAACGCCATCCTGCACGGGAACAAGAAGACATTTAACTTCATTCATATCGCGAAGGATGAACATCCGGTATCGATGCAGATCTTCGGCCCGGATCCCGAGACCATGGCCTATGCGGCGAAGGCCCTCGAAAACGAACCTTACGACATCCTTGACATCAACATGGGCTGCCCGATGCCGAAAATCGTGAACAACGGCGAGGGTTCGGCCCTTCTTTTGGATCTTCCTAAGGCTGAGGCCATCGTGCGGGCTGTCGTCCGCTCCACCGCCCGCCCGGTCACCGTGAAAATCCGCGCGGGCTTCTCGGCGGACAACATCAACGCCGTGGAGGCCGCCAAGCGCATCGAGGCCGCCGGGGCCGCCGCCATCGCGGTCCACGGGCGCACCCGGGAACAATATTACACGGGAAATGCCGACTGGGACATCATCCGCCGCGTGAAGGAGGCGGTCTCCATCCCCGTCATCGGCAACGGTGACGTCACCTCCGCCGAGAGGGCCATGCAAATGCTTCGTGAGACCGGCTGTGATTTTGTCATGATTGCCCGCGCCGCCAGGGGAAACCCCTGGATCTTCGCCCAGTGCAAGGCACTGTGGGAGAATGTGAAGTTCCCGGCCCGACCTACATTTGACGAGATCAAGTCTACCATGCTCCGCCACGCCCGTCTCCAGGTCGCCGACAAGGGCGAAAAGCTTGGCATCCCGGAAATGCGCAAGCACGTCGCCTGGTACACCACCGGCCTTCCAGGCTCCGCCGCCCTCCGCGCCCGCATCAACAC
>CADCQU010000093.1 GCA_902803635.1 uncultured Lachnospiraceae bacterium
AGGAAGCCGCCATCGAGAAGATCAAGGAACTCTTGGAGGAGAAGCTTCGCTACAAGGAAGCCGTCACGCCCCTCAAAATCGCGTTTTTCGGAACCAAGGATTACGACCGCACGTTCTTCAGTGAGCTCGCCAAGGACAAGGGCGAGGGGACGTATAACTGTGACATTAAATATTTCACCAGCCGTCTGACTCCCGAGACCGTGAGCCTTGCGAAGGGCTACGACGCGGTCTGCATTTTCGTCAATGACGAGGCACCGCGCGAGGTCGTCGAGGGACTGAAGGAAAATGGCGTCCGTCTGATCCTCCTGCGCTGCGCGGGCTTCAACAACGTGGACCTGCAGGCCGCGAAGGAATGCGGGATTACGGTGCTGCGTGTGCCGGCCTACTCGCCGTATGCCGTCGCGGAGCACGCGATGTCCATCATGATGGAAGCCAACCGCCGCCTCCACAAGGCGTACAACAAGGTCCGCGACAACAACTTCGCGCTCAGCGGTCTTCTCGGCTACGACCTCCACAACAAGGTCGCCGGCATCGTCGGAACCGGCAAGATCGGCCAGTGCATGGCCCGCATTTGCAAGGGCTTCGGCATGACCGTCATTGGCTGGGACGCCTATCCGAACCAGTCGCTCGTTGACGAGGGTCTGCTCACCTACGTCACCAAAGAGGAGCTTTTCCGCAAGGCGGACCTCATCTCCCTGCACGCGCCCCTCATCATGGGCGAGGGCGGCACCTACCACCTCATCAACGACGACACGATCGCCCTCATGAAGGACACCGTGATGCTCGTGAACACCGCCCGCGGCGGACTCGTGGATACGAACGCCCTCATCCGCGCCCTCCGCAAGGGCAAGTTCCACGCCGTCGCACTTGACGTGTATGAAGGCGAGGATGCAAATGTCTACACTGACCGTTCGGACGACTACCTGCAGAACAGCGTGACCGCGCGCCTTAGCATGTTCCCGAACCTGGTCCTTACCTCGCACCAGGCCTTCTTCACCCGCGAGGCCCTGCAGGCCATCGCCGCAACGACCATGGAAAACGCCCGCAACTACAACGAGGGCAACCCGTACGGCGCGGCCGAGGTGAAGGCGTAAGGTGGACGCTTGTTAATCGTCTCAAAAAACCATCGAGGGATCCCGTTCGTCTTTCGTAAAGATGACGGGATCCGTACGGAAAACAGTCCACAGGACTGTTTTCCGTACGCTAAGGTGTCGCTTCGTTCAGAATGACATGACGGGATCCTTCGCTTCGCTCAGGATGACAATACTTGAAAATACTATAAAAATATTAAAATGACATAAATGTATCATTAGAATAGAAACCTGCTCATCAGGTTTCTTTTTTATGTGGAAATTATAAGTGTTTGGTGTTAAGATAGTGCACAGGGTTTTGCTTTCCCGGGGGAAGGGAGAGAAAAACTTACGAAAGAAACCTGAAATGTAACGAAGGGAAAGGCTGGGGGACGGAATGCTATCGGAAACACAAGCTTTGCTGCTTCGAATGCTAGGAAAGAAACTCTTTCAGCGGCAGATTTCTCCGTATGGGGAGGCGGACGGACAATTGCTCCTTACGGAAGCGATGCAGCAGACGGTCTTTCCGCTGGTTTACTCGGAGCTGGTGGCCCTGCTTCCCAGGGAGGAACAGCCCGGTGCTCGGGAACTCTACTTTTCCTCGGTCGCGATGAGCATCGAGAATGCCCGGTCCCACGGCCATTTGCATGAGCTCCTTTCGGAGAATGGGATTCCCTATGTCATTATCAAAGGGATGGCCGCCGCCGCGTACTACCCGGTACCCTTCCAGCGGACGATGGGCGACGTGGACTTTCTGGTTGCCCGGGAAGACCTTGCAAGGACGAAGGAGCTTCTTCTGGCAAATGGCTACACCACCCACAAGGGGGACCGTAGCCGGGCGCATATCGCCTTCTACAAAGAGAAGGAGACGCTGGAAATGCACTGGGAGCCAAATGGAGTGCCCGAGGGCCGGGAAGGCGACATTTGCCGGCAATATCTCGCGGACATTGTCGAGCGTGCGCATTTGCATACGACGTCCAGCGGAAGCTTTCTTGTCCCGTCTGCCTTCCACCACGGGCTCATCCTGCTCCTTCACACGGCCACGCACATGATAGATACCGGCATCGGGCTTCGGCACATCTGCGACTGGGCGGTTTTTGCGGGGAGCCTTAGCGATGCAAAGTTCCGGGAGCTTTTCGAGGAAAGGCTTAAAAACGTGGGGCTTTGGCGGTTCGCGCAGCTCCTGACGCAGCTGTCCAGCCGGTACCTCGGCTGTCCGAAGCGCTCCTGGGCGATGGAGGATGTACAGAAGCCGCTCCTTTCCGCCATGATGGAGGACATTTTCAACTCCGGAAATTTCGGACAGAAGGATCAGGAACGGATCAACGAGGCGAAGCTGATGACATCGAAGGAGACCCAGACGGTGACGGGAGGTTCTCTCTCCGGTCATCTCCTGCGTTCCCTCAATGAGAAGGCCGAGATGGAAATGCCGTTGCTTAGAAAACCGAAGGCGCGGCTTCTCCTCCCCGTCGGCTGGGCCTGCGTCGGACTGCGGCATTTGTACCTGGTTTGGCGTGGGAAGAAACCGAGGATTCACGTCCAAAAGATGGTGCGCGGCGCGAGGAAGCGGAGCCAAATATATAAAGAATTTTATTTATTTAAAAGAAGAGGATAGAGGAACGACTGGACATGGAAAAGCGCGTGATTCCGTTTAGCCCGCCGGATATTTCGGAGTGGGAAATACAGGAGGTCGTGGAGGCCCTGCGTTCGGGCTGGATTACCACGGGTCCGCGGACGAAGCTTTTGGAGCGGCGCCTTGCGGCTTATATTGAAACAGGGCGGGTGGACGTGGACGTCGCGGCACCGGCTGTTTCAGACAAATACCAGAATCGTGTGGTCTGCCTTGGCTCCGGGACCGCCGCGGAGGAGCTTAGCCTTCGCGTTCTCGGAATCGGGGAGGGCGATGAGGTCGTTGTTTCTTCCTATACATATACATCCACGGCGGCGGCCGCCATCCACTGCGGGGCGAAGGTCGTCTTTGCGGATATCCAGAGGGACGGGAATCCCGAAACGCGGATGCCGGAGATGGCATACGAGGCTATCGAACGGGCCATCACGCCGAGGACTAAGGCCGTTGTCACGGTGGATCTTGGCGGGGTCGTCTCCGACTATGACAGGCTGTTCGAGGTAGTGGAGAAGAAGAGGAACCTGTTTCGCCCGAAGGAGGCAGATGGGACGCCCCTCGGCGACCTTTCTGCCCGCATCCAGAAGGCCCTCGGCCGGGTGGCCGTGGTCGCGGATTCCGCCCATAGCCTCGGTGCGAGCCGGATTGTCTGCCGAACGGGCACGGGTAGTCTCCCACATCCTGAATGGAAGGCCTGCGGGCAGATCGCGGACTTTACAAGTTTTTCTTTCCACGCGGTCAAGAATTTCACGACGGCCGAGGGCGGGGCGGCGACCTGGCTGCCCATCCCGGGCGTTCCGGATGCCGAAATCTACAAGATGTTCCAGGTCCTCAGCCTCCACGGGCAGGACAAGGACGCGCTTGCAAAGTACAACGCCGGCTCGTGGGAATACGACGTCGTCGGCCCCTGGTACAAATGCAACATGACGGACATTATGGCGGCCATCGGCCTTCGCCAGCTGGACCGCTATCCTGGCCTCATCGATCGGCGAAGGCAAATGCGGGCGCGCTACGATGCGGTCTGCGAGGAGCTTGGCCTTTTCTATATGCGGCATCACACGGAGCATATGGAAAGTTCCCACCATCTCTATCTTATCCGCATTCCAGGTATCGGCGAGGGCGGGCGGAACGAGTTTATCCGGCAAATGGCAAAACGGGGTGTTACGACAAATGTCCACTACAAGCCCCTGCCGCTGATGACGGCCTACGGGAAGGACTGCACGTCGTTTCCGAATGCATTTGCCTACTATGAGAACCTCGTGACGCTTCCCTTCCACACGCGGCTTTCGGATGCGGATGTGGAGTATGTGCTGGCGGCCTTGTGGGAGGTTGTCGGGGAGTTTCGGGCAAAATGAACGAAAGGAGAGAACCATGTACAGGGCATTTGGAAAACGTATCCTTGATTTTGCAATCGCCCTCCTCGGGCTCCCCTTTTTCGGCATTCTCTTCCTTCTCGTCGCTCCCGCCATCCATTTGACTGACGGGGGTCCCGTCTTTTACAATGCGAAACGTCTGGGCAGGCGGGGCAGGGTCTTTACGATGTACAAGTTCCGCTCCATGAAGGTCAATGCGCCGGACCTCCGCAATGCGGACGGCAGCACCTTCAATAGCGAGGACGACCCGCGCCTTACGAGGGTGGGACGCTTCCTCCGAAAGACGAGCATCGACGAGACCCCGCAGCTTCTCAACGTCCTCAAGGGGGACATGAGCATCGTCGGCCCGCGGCCGTTTTTGACGACGCATTACGAGGGGTATGACAAATTAGATGCAAAAAGAAGGAAACGTCTGCGGGTTCGGCCTGGGATTACCGGTTTCAGCCAGGCATATTTTCGTAACTCCATATCCCAGGAGGAAAAAATCAGGCAGGACTGTTATTACGTGGACCATGTTTCTCTTGCATTTGATATAAAAATACTCCGCAAGACCGCTCAGTCGGTCCTTCTTCGGGAGAACGTGTTTGAAAGCGAAAACAGGAAGAGGAAATGATCCTGTTTCCGTGTTTATTTGATGAACGCCTGCATTCGAAAAAAAGCGGCTTGCATAGAAAGAAGATTAGGAAACAAGATGAAGAAAATACTGGTCATAGGGGCGTCTGCTCTGCAGCTTCCTGCCATCCAAAAGGCAAAGGAACTGGGATACTACGTCGGCGTGGTGGACTATAACCCAAACGCAGTCGGCATCCCCTTTGCCGACGAGGCTTTTGATGTCAGTACAATTGACATTGAGGGAGTTGTGCGTGTGGCCCGGACATTCGGCCCGGATGGAATTGTCACCCTGGCGACGGATATGCCTGTGCGGGCGGTTGCTGCGGCGTGCGAAGCTTTGGGACTCCCCGGAATATCTCTGGAAACCGCACTCCGCGCTACGGACAAGGGGGAGATGATTCAGGCCTTTGAAAAGCAGGGCGTGGCTCATCCATGGTATGCGATTGTTCCGGATTATGCCTCCCTGAAAAAAAATGCGGATCAGATTTCGTTCCCTTGCATCGTAAAGCCCACGGACAACGCGGGCAGCCGAGGCGTCGTACTTTGCCGTGAAAAAGCGGAGCTGGAAGAGGCCTATCAATATGCCCTTGGCGAATCCCGTGGAGGGGTGGTTATCCTGGAGGAGTATCTTGAGGGGCCGGAATTTAGCGTCGAGGTTATGGTGACGGACGGAAAGCCACATGTCTTGCAGATTACGGACAAATGCACAACGGGAGCTCCGCATTTCGTGGAGATGGGACATAGCCAGCCGACGAGGCAGCCAGTGGCTGTCCAGAAGGAAATCAGGGAGTGCGCGATCCGTGCGGTTCGTGCTGTTGGAATCAATGTCGGGCCGGCACACGTGGAGCTAATTTACACAAAAAAGGGACCGGTCATGGTGGAGCTGGGGGCCCGTCTTGGCGGCGATTTTATCGCGACGCACCTTGTCCCCTTGTCCACGGGGATTGATATGGTGGAAATGACGATTCGGCTGGCCTGTGGGGAAAAAATTGACCTGTCGCCGAAATGGGAACGGGGAAGCGCCATCCGGTATTTCAAAACACCGACCGGGACCCTTCGCAAAATCGACGGGATGGAGAGGGCGAATAAAATACCTGGTGTTCGTGAGGTGACATTTGTGCATGCGGTCGGGGAAACTGTCGGAGAGATTGGTAGCAGTGTGGATCGTATTGGCTTTGTGATCGCGGATGCGCCCACTGCTAGGGAGGCGGAGAGCATTTGCCAAAAGGCCATGGACGCGATTACGGTTTTCGTAGAGTAGGAAAAGAAAGAACGCGCAACTGTTGAAAAGGAAGCGGAGAAAATGCCAGAACAAAAGCTACTGGTCATAGGAGCCGGCATCGGCCAGGTTCCGATTCTGGAAAAGGCCCGGCAGAGCGGGATTCACACATGTGTTGTCACGCTTCCGGGTAACCAGCCCGGCATCGCGCTGGCGGATGAGGTTTTTTACCGTGATATCTATGACCGTGATGCCATCGTGCGATGGTCAAAAGAGAATGGTGTTACGGCGGTGATTTCTGACCAGAACGACCTGATGAACCCTACCGTGGCCTATGTGGCAGAGAAGCTCGGCCTGCCCGGAAACAGCTTTGCGCAGGTTCTTGCCTACACGAATAAAAACAGATACCGGGAGATATGCGATCGCATCGGGAATCCGGTTCCGCGGCATATTGCAATCACGGATGCTTCCTCTGACGGCCATGCCTTTGCCTGTCCCTTGCCATGGATCGTGAAGCCTGCGGATTCCCAGTCAAGCGTGGGAATCACGAAGATTGAAAAAATGGAGGATCTGCAGCCAGCCATCGCAAAGGCACTTGCCCATTCCAAAACAAAATCCGCGATTTTGGAGGAGTTTTTTGTAGGACAGGAGGTTGTCTGCGAGGGCTTTATCGAAAACGGGAGGTATTACCTGCTTGCATTTGCCGACCGCAGATATTTTTCTCTGCAAAATGCGTTTATTCCTGCACAGTCCTTGTTCCCCTCCACGGTTCGTCCGGATTTGCTCGGTCAAATCCGTGCCTGTGAACAGAAATTTGCAGAATATGTACACCCTTCCTTCGGAATTGTTCATTCTGAATATTTGGTAAATGAAGAAACCGGCGAGATCTGCGTAGTGGAAAGTGCCTTGCGCGGTGGGGGCGTGTACATTTCCTCGCACCTTGTCCCGTTGGCGACCGGAATTGATATCAACGAAGTGCTTTTGGAGAAGGCACTTGGAAATAAGGTTGATGTCGAGGAGGTTTTTTCGAAAAGGAAGGCCGCTGCCGCCGCCTACATTTGCTTTTATCTTCCGGAAGGAACCATCCGACGGATCGAAGGGGTGGAGGAGCTGAAAAAGCTTCCCTTCGTAAGGATGGTGTGCATGGATGATATCCGTATCGGCGAAACCACGCAGCCCATGATTCACAAGGGAATGCGGAAGGGGCCGATTTTGATTTGCGGAAACGATCGGGCGGAGATTGAGAAAAACATAGAAGCCGTACAAAACATTTTGAAAATTGAGGTAGAGGCACCAGACGGAGAAATTTGCGGAATTGTCTGGGAATAAAGGATGAGAGGAAGATGAGTAACAAGTATCTTTTGGTAAAGAATTATATAAAGAGCTTGCCCTTAGGTAGGAAGATCCGTGACCTCTATCAGAAACGCGGATTTAACAGAGGGAATGCTGCAAAAGCCTTTCGCAGGTATTATGGGGAAGACTCCGGACTTGATAAAGAAAAAATCATTATCGATATGCTGGGTGAAGCGAAAAGATATGGATTCGGCTTTGACGAGTATCATATGTATCACTTTGAAAAAATGCCTCTGGAGGAAAGGCGTACCTATGTCTCGGATAAAGAGAGAATTAATTACTGCGAACGGATGAACAGCTACCGAAACATGATTTTATTCGACGACAAGGGCCTGACCTATAGCTTTTTCCGAAGGTATTACCATCGGGATCTGGTCGAAGTCTTCTCGAAGAGGGAATATGAGCTTTTTGCGGCTTTTCTGAAAAAACATCCCAAATTTATTGTCAAACCTTTTGACGGGGCCTGCGGGGTCGGTGTCAGGATTCTGGATGCCTCTGGAAGCGCACCTGAAACAATCTTCCGTGCCTTAAGAAAGCGGTATGGGAAGGGGTTTGTTGTCGAGGAACTCATTATCCAGCATCCTGAAATGGCACGGCTTCATCCGCAGTCAGTAAATACATTGCGAATACCTACCATCCATTATGGAGAGGATGTGGAGATTATTCATCCATTCATTAGAATCGGGAGGGGTGAATCTGTCGTTGATAACGGTTGGAGTGGTGGAATTTGCTGCGGCATTGATCCGGAGACGGGGACGGTTTTTTCGGCTTCCGATGAGAACGGGGAGGATTACACCGTGCACCCGGATACCGGAGTCAATTTGATTGGCTATCAGGTTCCAAGGTGGGAGGAAGCAACCGCCTTGGCAAAGGAGCTCGCTGGTGTATTGCCAGACAACCATTATACGGGCTGGGACCTTGCGCTTACCAAGGACGGCTGGGTTATGCAGGAGGCAAATGACAGAGGCGGGTTTTTGGGATTTCAAATTACATCAAAAAAAGGATTTCGACCGGAAATCGAGGAAATTGTGCATAGATTAGGGGTGTGATTGCGAGGTATCATGTGAAAGGATATGTGTTTGTTGGCAATACGACGAAGCCATCGCCCGAGACGGCGGAAAGCCGGGAGCCGCTTTCGCCGTCGAATGTGAGCCGCCCCTGCCTTACGGCCGCGCTCGCCTTGGGCTACGAGGTGTTCTGGGGGGTCAACCGGAACCGTCCGGAGGAGCTTTCCTGTGATTTGCCGGTAAAAATGTACGATTCCCACACCTACCGGAGCCTTTTTGCATTTTCGGACAACCGCATCGCGTTCCGAAACCTTGGCAGGGTTCTGAAGGAAAACGAGATTGAGGTCATCCACTGCAACACGCCTGTCGGCGGCCTCGTTGGGCGCCTTTGCGGGAGGCGGTACCGTACGAAGACGGTGATCTACACCGTGCACGGCTTTCATTTTTACAAGGGGGCGCCCCTCCTAAACCGGACGGTTTTTAAGTGGGCGGAGCAGCTGCTGGCCCGCTGGACGGACGTCATCATCACGATGAACCGCGAGGATTATGCGGCTGCGAAAAAAATGCGGCTCCGCAAGGGCGGGAAGGTTTTCAAGGTGCACGGCGTCGGCATCACGCTCGCGGACTATGTGGACAAGGAATTTGACCGAGAGGCGAAGCGGAGGGAGCTTGGGCTAAAGCCTGCGGACATCGCCTGCATCTGTGCCGGGGACCTCGTGGCCCGCAAGAATTACGGGACCGCCATCGAGGCAATCGCGCTGGCAAATGACCCGCGCCTCCACTACTTTATCTGCGGCGAGGGACCGGAGCTTGGCAATTTGCAGCAAATGGCAGGACAGCTGGGCGTCGGGGAGAGGGTGCATTTTCTGGGTTTTCGGACCGATATACAGGAGCTGCTCCGCGCAGCGGACATTTTCCTCTTCTCCTCTCTTCAGGAGGGACTGCCCAGAAGCCTGATGGAAGCGATGGCGGTCGGCCTTCCGGCCGTTGTCTCGCGCATCCGGGGGAACGTTGACCTTATAAGGGATGGCGAGGGTGGCCTTCTCTGCGACGCAAGGGATGCGAAGGCTTTCGCGAAGGCTCTCCGGAAGCTTTCCGCGGATGCTGTCCTTCGGGAGAAAATGGCGAAGGTAAACCGGCGGAGGATCCGAAGATACGACAGCTCGGTGGTTGAAAAGGAGATTCTTTCCATATATAAAGAGGTGTTACATTTGCCTGAAACGTGAAGGAGGAAAAATGAAAAGGGTTGTCATGATACGCTCGAATCCGATTCGGCCCTATCCCCGTTTGGAAAAGATGGCAAATGCGATTCGTAAAATGGGAAATGAGGTTCTTGTCCTGGCTTGGGATCGCGTTGCGAATTACCCGCCGAAGAAAGAAACCTTAACACTTAAGGATTCGAAGGTTCGAATTATTCGCGTCGGTATAAAGGGAGAGTTTTCAGGCGGTTTTAAAAAGAATGCGGTAGGTCTTATAAAGTTTGAGAGATTTCTTTATTTCTGGCTCAAAAAACATCGAGAGGAATATGACATCATCCATGCCTATGATTTCGACTGTGGCTATGTCGCCGCCAAAATTTCAAAAAAGTATGGAAAAAAGTTGGTTTACGATATTGCGGATTATTATGTTGATTCCCACAACCTGAAGGGATCTTTTATTGGTAATATCATCGAAAGAAAGGAAATAGCGGTTATAAATGGGGCTGACGTAACGATTATCTGTTCGGAGAAGCGGAAGAAGCAGATATGTGCATCGAAGCCTAAGAGGCTGGTCGTTATTCACAATACGCCAGATATTTCTATGGAATTTGATGTGGAGGAGAAGGTTATACAAAGTTCTTCCGAAAAATATAAGCTTGTCTATGTGGGGGTTTTGGGAAGAAATCGGTTTATCGACAAGATTGCGGAAGTAGTGGGAGAACGGGAAGACTGTGAGTTTCACATCGGAGGCTTTGGAGGTGGATTGGAGCCACTATTTGAGGCTTATGCTTCGAAGTATAAGAACGTCTTCTTTTATGGGCGTATCCCCTATGAACAGACCATTGCATTGGAGAAGGAATGTGACGCACTTTGTGCTATATATGATCCGAGCGTTCCGAACCATGTATATGCCGCCCCAAATAAATTTTACGAAGCCCTTGCACTTGGAAAACCATTGCTCATGGCAAGGGGAACCGGAATGTCAGAGGTGGTGCAGGAATATGGGCTTGGAGTAGTCATGGATTATTCGAAGGAAGCCCTTTCGGAGGCCATTTCGAGTCTAATTAAAACCAGAGACAAGGCCTCTGAAATTGGCCAACGGGCGAAGGAACTGTATGTGAGACAGTATTCGTGGACGGAGATGGAGAAAAGAATCAATTCTCTGTATCTTGAATTATAAGCTGTATAATAACGTTTGATTCGTACGGAGAAAGGTTATGAAGATTCTTTTTATCGTGTCAAGGCCGTTGGAAATGAATTCATCCGCGAGTCTTCGAAATGTTAATACTATCAACGGACTGGCTGGGGAAGGACATGAAGTTACGGTTCTGAGTACGTTTCTTTCAAGGGAACATCCTGCTTTTTCGGAGATACAGTTGGATTCGTCTGTGGAGGTGATCCGGGTAAATCTGGGTATGGGAAAGGCGCTTTCTGCGAAAGCCGGAAGAAACAGGTTCCTGAAGAAAATAAAATATATTATATATAAATTTCAGAACCGAAAAAATCTCTACGATTCCTGGAAATCTATGGTCAACCGTCCAGAAGTAGCTCAGATGGATATTTCGAAATATGACTTGCTTATTTCTTCCTCGGATCCGAAGTCATCGCATCTTGTGGCAGAAAAGGTTAGGGCGGAGTCTTCCATTCCCTGGATTCAAATCTGGGGAGATCCTTTCACAGGTGACATTACTTCTCTGAATAAAGATGAAAACAGGAAGGCCAGGGAGGAGAAGCGCTTTTTCCGGGCTGCATCGAAGGTGTTATTTCTTTCGGAGGCAACATGTGCTGAAATGAAAGAACGATACCCGGAGGCGGCGGACAAAATGGATTTCATGCCGCGACCGTATTCTGAGAAGAAGATAATGAAAAGTCGAATAAAGAAAGGGGCAAGGTTGCATTTGTCCTATTGCGGAGATTATAATTCGGATGTCCGCAACATTCTGCCGTTTTTTCAAGCGGTTCAATTGACGGGAGATTACTTAAAGCTTTGCGGTCGGTCAGACCTTCATCTGGTGGGAGACGAGAAGATTCAAATTTTTCCAAGGGTACCGCAGGAAACAGTGGACAAAATTGAAGATGAGGCGGACGTTCTAATACATCTCAGTAATCTTGGCGGGACGCAGATTCCTGGAAAAATATATAATTATTCCGCGACGAATAAACCCATCTTATTTATCTTGGATGGGAACGAGGAAATGCTTCTGGGCGTCTTTTCGAAATATAACAGGTTTTTGTTCTGCAAGAATGACGTGAACGAGATTGTTGAGAAGCTGGAAATAATTCGAAATCTGGAATATCCCGAAAGACTGGAACCTGTGGATGCCTTTTATGTGAAAAACGTGATGAGAAGTTTGTTGAAGACTGCAGAAACCTGAAGGGGAGGGCGGAAAAGTGAAACATCTGTATATTCTGCTTTCAAGGCTGTTTTTCTCCATAGTTTACTGTCCACGTTATTTGCATGGGAAGTGGTTTGACGGAAATGTCTATGGGTGGAAAATGTGCTGGAAATTTTTCTGGCTTCAGAAAATCAGAGGATTTAACCGACATGTTCCATTCCCGGTCTGTCCCTTTTCTTCGTTTGGAAAGGCAGAGAATATTACATTTGCATTAGACAATATTGATAATTTTTGGAAGAACGGGGTTTATTTCCAATCTTGGAACGGACATATTACGATTGGGGAAGGGACTTGGATTGCTCCGGGTGTTGGTTTAATTACAGAAAACCATGATCCGAAGAATTTGGAGAAGCACCTCGATTCAAAGGATATTGTGATAGGAAAGAATTGCTGGATTGGGATGAACAGTGTAATCCTGCCCGGTGTGGTTTTGGGAGATTCCACGATTGTCGGGGCAGGGGCTGTCGTAACAAAGTCGTTTCCGCAAGGAAATGTGACGCTTGCAGGTGTTCCTGCAAAAGAAATAAGAAGAAATTAGGGTTCGTTTGACATACTTTCACGATTTGGGTGACTATTTGATGCAGAGTATAATTCAGGAAACATTATTGTTAATAGGGATGATTCTTGTCCTGATTCTGCTATTCAGAAATAATAAGCAGAACGGTCAAGTATCAATTACCTCTGGCATTCTTACAGGTGTTCTCCTATACTATTTTACTGTGCCATTTTTTATTTTTCTTCTTCGGGAAGAAGCGGAACAGTCAGGAAGAAACAGTCTTGTGACGATTGTGGGGGCGGACGGACTGGATGTTCTCCTGGCAATCCTTCGTGTACTTGTGTTTTTGTTTACGTATCTTCTTGTAAATCAGAGATATAATAACAGAAGAATGCGGATTACCTACACGATTGCGGAGGACAGGTTGGTTAATGTCCTTAAGTTCTTTGTCTGGACGACTTTTTTGATTGGAGGCGGTTCTTTCCTATTATATATAAGTGCGTTTGGCGGATTGAAGGAGCTTTTGTATTATGCGGAATATTTACGATCCTTTGCTACGAATGCCACAAGAATCATTCCGTATCTGGCATCCATAATGGTCATTCCGGCCAGACTGATTACCGTTACGCCAATCCTTATTCTCGTTCTGCTTGGATATCGTAAAAAAGATAAGTTCACGCTCGTATATATATTAATGTTTGTGATTTCTTTCTTTGGGGCCGTTGCTTTTTGTTTGGCAAATGCAGGACGTGCCTTGCTCATAACGTATGGCATTTGTTTTGTAATACCGCTGTTGCAGAAGGTGATTCGAAAGCCATGGAGGTTGACGTTTGCCATAGGCATTATTTCGCTCCCTATATTGGATTATCTGGACGCACTGTTTATCTTTTTCCAGACAGGAAAACTTGTTGTCACTCAGTCATCTTTTATAAGTTATCTGCGTCAGTTCTCATTTCCGTTTGCTAATGTGCTAAATCAATGGAAAATTGTTGAAAAGTTTGGCATTAGATACTGTCAGGATTTTATTACGGGGGATTTAAATATCATCCCAGCAGTCAATTTTCAACCGTCATATGAGGTTACGAGTGCGTTTTACGGAGGGG
>CADCQU010000094.1 GCA_902803635.1 uncultured Lachnospiraceae bacterium
ATGCCCAGTTAGCTCAGTTGGTAGAGCAGTGGACTGAAAATCCACGTGTCTCTGGTTCGATTCCGGAACTGGGCACTTTTTATGCCACAAAGGCCTCAAAAACCCTTGAAAACGCTGGTTTTCAAGGGTTTTTGCATATAGGTCTACATATGCTATAATGGTAGAGATTATTGCTAAGGGGGATAGATTGATTATGAACGGAATCTTGATAATTGCGGAAAACACAGAGCTTATCGGAGCTTTTGTGTCGATGCTCTCCCCCTCTTTTTCTGTATACAGTGTCATGTCAGAGGAGGAGGGGATCGAAACCCTGAAAAAAGACTATAGCAGCATTGCCGCCGTACTGATTGAGCTCAGGCTTGCCCGCAAGAGCGGCTTTGTTTTTTCCGACCGGATACTGGATGAGTTTTTTTTGTCCTCGATTCCGATTCTTGCGATTTCCGATGCGCCGCCATCTGATGAAGACATGGACTGCATCGAGCACGGTTTTTTTGACATCATCAGTACGGCCATGCCAAAGCCGCTTGTGTTTCAGCGTATTCGCAACGCCATACGCGCGAAAGACTCCCTGTCGCTTAAGGAAGTGGAAAAGATGCTGAAGGAGCTCCCCTCCTGTATTTTCCTGAAGGATAGGGAAGCACGTTACGTTTTTTCCACACAGTACTGGCGGCATTTGAATACCGAAAGCGACTCCAACTGGACTATCCGCGGCAAGACCGATCTCGATGTCCGCAAGGACAAGGCGAACGCTCTGAAGGCTATGGAAGCGGACCGGCGTATTCTTGCTACCGGGAAGGGTACCGAATATGTCATCGAAGAAAACCATGACGGCATTCTGGAATATCTTCAGCTGATCAAGCGACCCGTTTACGATGACGACGGCAAGATCAGGGGCATCATTGGGCTGATCAACAACATTACGGATTATCAGCTTTTAAAACAGGAAATGGAAAAGCGCGTGAAGACGGATGAGCATATGATCACGGCTATGGCCGCCGATTACCGCAGCATATTTTACGCCGATCTCGATAAAGACGAGTGTCTGTGTGTCCGGGCATCCGAGAAGCAGGATGAACGGACGATAAAAGGAAAGGCCTTTCCCTTCCATGAAAGCTTCGTGGATTATGCTGAACGATATGTTGTGGCGTCGGACCGGAAGGCCTTTCTTGCGTTTATCAAGCCCGATAATATCCGTGCCAGGCTGGCAAAGGAAACCATGATCTCACACCGATATCTTTCTGTAAGATACGGCAGTGAACAGTACGAAATGCTCAGGATCGCTGGTGTCCGTCTCATCGAGGAGCGTGATGATAACATCGTTCATGCCATCGCCGCCGGATTCTCGGATGTTGACCAGGAAACACGGGAAAATATGGAACAGAACCGGGCGCTAGCGGAGGCGCTGGCTCGCGCGGAAGAGGCAAATGCCGCAAAGACCGCATTTTTAAGCTCCATGAGCCATGAGATCCGGACGCCGATGAACGCAATCATCGGTCTGGACAATATAGCACTCCATGATCCAAACATTTCCCCGGAGACCAGGGACGAGCTGGAAAAGATCGGTTCCAGCGCGAGACACCTGCTGGCTCTCATCAACGACATTCTGGATATGAGCCGTATCGAATCCGGACGCATGATCCTGAAAGAGGAGAAGTTCTCCTTCCGTGAGATGCTTGAGCAGATCAATATTATTATCAGCGGTCAGTGCGAGGATAAAAGGCTGAGCTACGAAAATCGGATGATCGGGCAGACGGATGATTATTTTATCGGCGATGACCTGAGAATCCGGCAGATCCTCATTAATATACTTGGCAACGCGGTGAAATTTACCGATCCACCGGGCTGCGTCACGTTTACGGTGGAGCAGACGGAGCATACCGATGACATCAGAATGCTTCGCTTCGAAATGAAGGATACCGGCATCGGAATGGATGAAGAGTTCCTGCCGAAACTTTTTGAGCCTTTTTCCCAGGAGGACGCCACGATCACCAACCGTTACGGCGGGAGCGGCCTCGGAATGGCGCTTACAAAAAACATGGTCGACCTGATGGGCGGCAGGATATCTGTCGAGAGCCGGAAGGGATACGGCACAACTTTTACGGTCGAACTTCCGATGAGGCGGACACGGCACGTTGAGGTCTCGGAAACGGCGGAAAACCCCGAGGCAGAAATATCCGTTGCCGGACTTCATGTGTTGATCGCGGAAGATGTGGAAATGAACGCGGAAATCCTGACGGATCTTCTTGAAATAGAGGACATCTCGTCCGAATGGGCGAGGAACGGTCGGATCGCGCTGGAAATGTTTGCGCAGAGCGAGGTCGGTCATTTCGACGCAATCCTGATGGACATGAGGATGCCGGTCATGGACGGATTGACCGCGACGAAGGAAATCCGGAGGCTTGACCGGCCGGATGCGGCCGGGATCCCGATTATTGCCCTGACGGCAAATGCTTTTGAAGAGGATGTCAGGCTGTGTCTTCAGGCGGGAATGAACGCGCATTTGTCAAAGCCCGTGGATATCGAGCAGTTAAAAAAATGCCTTGGCAGGCTGCGAAGGCTACCGGCGAGAGGTCTAAAAACAGAGGAACCTTGGGTACACAATTTTTTATTTTTTCCTCTATCTTTTTCTTGAGAATTCTCATATAATAAGGAAGTCTTATCAAGTTGATTTGTATGCTTAAATGAGGTTGTATGTATGAAGAAGAAAGTGTTGGCATGGGTTCTCTCGGCGGCGATGGCCGTTGCACCTGCTGCACAGGCGACGGCATTTGCCTCTTCTGTGGAAGAACCAGTGAAGGTTGAGCAGACGTTGGGGACGGACTTCTCGGGTGAGGAACAAGACGGAAAGGATGAAACAGATCCAAATTCCATCGAGGACTCGAAGAAGAGCGGTTCTCCTGAAGCATCTTCGACAGACGAGGGAAGCTCTTTTTCGGAGAATAATGGTGTTTCTTCGGATAACGTTTCCTCCACCGTGGTCTCATCGACGGAGGGGAATACTGCTTCGGATGATGAAATTTTGAAGGAATCGGAAGAAGATAATAAGTCGGACGTTGGTGAAGAAACGCCGAACGGAACAGATACTGACGCCGTTGGTGAGAATCCTTCGGATACGGATGATGAAAATGCAGACACGAATACCGGGGACGGGGATGTCGTGCTTCCGACGACAGACACGGATTCGACTGCTTCCGAAAATACCGAGGAGAGCAAAAACGAAAATTCGGACTCTTCTTCCGTCGTAGACGATTCCTCCGTGCAGGACGACGAGAACGAGGATCCGGACGCATCCAAGGAGGATGGTTCCTCGGACAAGGAGGAAGAAGATTCGGAAGACGAGAACGCTTCCGGCGACGAGACATTTGACGAGAAAGAAAATCCGACAGATATTGAGGAAGAGGGCGAGGAGTCTTCTGACGAAGAGGTTGCCGGCCTTTCGGAGAATGAAAAATACTACAAGCCAAAGAACGGAACGTACGTATTTGATTCCTGTTTTTCCGGTACAAATATTATTACGTTAAAGAATTCTACGCCGGGTGGAAACCTCAAGGAAGGGGGGACGGTCCTTATTACGGACAGTACGACGGACCTTGGGGTATATTGGATCCTTAAGAAGAATGATGACGATTCCTACCAGATCACGAATTTTGCATCGGGACTTGCGCTGACGGCCAGTAATACAAATATTGTTCAGAAGACATATTCCGGCGCGGACACGCAGAAATGGTATTTCCGCCATTACGGGGATACCTCGTACACGTCCATCACGCCGAAGTCGAACATGAATTATCGGATTTCACTTGCTGGGTCCACCAAGAAATTTGCAAATAACGGCAGTAGTCTGATTCTGACGAAGCTCGATAAGACCTACCAGAAATGGTATATCAAGGCGCGGACGTCTCCTGCGGTTTCGCTTGCGGATGGCGACTACTACCTGTATCCGGGCAACAAGTCGACGAAGGCCCTCTACGTAACCAGCAACTCCAAGGCGGAGGACGCGCCGATGCAGCTCTACACGTGGCTGGGCCGCCGCGGCGAATGGTTCACGGTGAAGTCGCTTGGGAAGGGCAACCTTTATACGATTGTCAATACCTACAGCGGCAAGGCCCTGTACCCGAAGAAGGGCGCGAAGACCTATGGAACGGTGATCGTCCAGCACACGGCGGACGGGAGCCTCGACCAGGCCTGGCGGCTGGTGGATAAGGACGGCAGCTACCAGCTCATCCATGTGATGAGCGGCATGGCCCTCGGCCTTTCGGGCGGGAAATTTGTCAATGGGACGGAGCCGATCCTTGACATGCCCAAGGATACGGACTCGCAAAAGTGGACATTTGTCGCGATTGACACGGTTGGGAAGGACACGAAGGGCGCCGATGCCAAGCTTGCCGCCGGCTATTATCGTCTGACAAATGCAGCGAAGTCCTCGCTGGTGGCTTCGACGGCCGGTTCGCGGAAAAAGACGGGTATGAACCTTGAACTCGCTGATTCCGATGCAAAGGAAAGGGCAACCTTCTATATTAAGCCTCTCTCGAACGGCAAATACGCGATTCGCTCGTTCTTCAGCTTCAAATATGTCGGCATGAATTACGACGTTGCGGAGAACAACTACAAGCTGGAGACGAAGGACAACTATTCGGCGGCCACCTCCAAATGGTACATTCGGAAATCGACGGTGGACGATGGTCAGCTGAGCATTGTCAACGCCGCCAACACCGCCATGGTACTGACATTTGACGGGGATGCGGCGGAGGGTGCGCAGCTCAAGATCACGCTCTCGTCGGGCGAGAAGGCCCAGCGCTGGACGTCCACGAAGATGGTGAACCAGAAGCCCCTGACGGACGGCGAGCGTTATGTGCTCACGTCACAGCTCAATACCGGCCTTGTCATGAGCGTCACGAGCACCACAGCCGGCACGGGTGAGACCGTCCTTCGTCAAACCGAACAGCAGCCATGGGAGGTCTATATCTTTGAGTACGTCGGACCCTCGAACATTTACCGTCTCCGGAACCAGTGGTCCGGGAAGGTACTTGCGGGATCGACGAAGAAGGACGGCGAGAAGGTTACCCTGGTGAATGAGGCGGACGAGGAAAACCAGCTCTGGCATGTCCGTGCGATGGGAAGCGCCCGCTACAGCATTTCCAACGTGAAGACCTCGAAGCTCCTGACGGTGAAGGACGGAAATGCCTCCGCCGGCACGTCCGTGGTTGTGAATGAGGCAAATGGAAAATCCTCGCAGCTGTGGGTCATGCACAAGGCCAAGAGCATCGAGAAGGTGCCGACAAATGTGAACATCGTCATCAGCCCGAAGGGGACGAACAACGTCCTCGAGGTGAAGGATGGAAGCCTTGTTGACCGCACGCCCATGCAGTTTGCCACACCCACAAAGGCCGCGAACCAGGTATTCCAGATTATCCCCTCCGGGAACTACTACAAGCTTCGCAGCGTTGCGACGGGACGTTACCTGACCAGCAGCTCGGGCAAGGCCACGCTGCGGCCCAGCATCAGCGGGAAGGCACAGCTCTGGAAGGTGCTGCCCTCCGGTATCCGCTATAATTTCCGAAATGTCGGCAATGGCCGTTATCTGAACTCGCCGGACGGCAGCTTTACACCCGGTTTGCAGCTTGTCGTTTCTGCAGAAAAGATGCCGAGCCTCCTGACGTACGCGTCGGTTTCCGGCTGGCAGTACGTGAGCGGCGGCCTCCGTTATTATAACGAGGACGGGAGCTACGCGAAGAATACCTTCCTTAATTATAATAACAACCTTGTCGCAATCGGCTCTGACGGCTTCCTCCGTACCGGCTGGATCAAGTACGGCTCCTATTACTATTACTTCAACGGTTCGGCCGGCCAGATAAAGACCGACGCCCGTCCCTATATCTCGAAGCTCTATCCCACGCGGAGGGCAGGTATCTGGCGTCCGGAATCCACGGGACCGGCGTGCGAATACCGCATCACGGTGGACCGCCAGCAGCCCTGCCGGGTAACGGTCTACACGAAGTATCCGGGAGAGTCGGAGTGGAACGTACCCGTGGTCTCTTATATCTGCTCGACGGGAGCGGATGCTACGCCGACGGCCCCGGGCGAGCGCAAGACCATCCACGACTCTCGCTGGCAGCCCCTTATGGGACCGTCCTACGGGCAGTACGGCATGGCGATCCTCCTTCGCGATGAGAATGGCGAGTGGTTCATCAACGGGGACTTCTTCCACTCCCTCGCCTGCCAGGAACCAAATGACCATAACCTTGACGTCGGCTCCTACAATATTCTTGGAACCCGTGCCTCCCATGGCTGCTGCCGCCTCAACGTTCGGAACGCCTACTGGCAGTTTAACTTCGTCCCGGACAATTCGGGCGTCTATGTGGGCGACGACCTGGCAAGGCCGCTAAATGCCCTGCCGCAGCCGTACGCAAGCGGATCGGTCGACCCGACCGATCCGAACTACACCGGAAACTACGGGTATACGGAAAATGGCGTCTACTACAACCCGGCGGGCTTCCATTAAGTGACAAATAACAAAGAATAAGCAAATAGTTACTATTCAGCTGACCCCCGATTATTTGTCATTCTGAGGAGCGCGTCCTTCGGACATCCCTGAATTGAATCGCCTACGGCGATGA
>CADCQU010000095.1 GCA_902803635.1 uncultured Lachnospiraceae bacterium
AAAGGCATTTTGAGCTTAACCTGCGTGGCCCGGCCGGGGAAAAGGTAAGCTCAAATTCCTGAAAATTCAAAAAAGCATCTTTACATTTCGGGAAAGATATTCTACAATAGCATCTATGTTTTTAAATCGTTGACGAGGACGAAGGTCAGGGAAAATCCCGCCCAGAGAGGAACGCCGCCTGCATTTGCCGGCGTGCTGTGAGCGTTCTGCGGGAGGCTGCACCTTTACCACCTCCGAGAGGCCCCAATCCGGCCCGGTGATTCCGTAACCATCATTTGAGTGGCCGCAGGAGATGCTGCGGCAAGAAGGGTGGAACCGCGCTGACAGGCGTCCCTTGTATTTCATGTGCAGGGGACGTTTTTTCATTTGTCAGAACTGTATACAAAGAAAGGAGAACAACATGACGAACGAAGAGTATCTTGGCCTCTACCGCCACTCGCTGGCGCACATCCTTGCGAAGGCCGTCATCGAGATTTTCGGCAAGGAAAATGTCCAGTACGCCATCGGTCCGCAGATTGCGGACGGCTGCTACTACGACTTCATCCTTCCGCGCACCATTTCCAAGGATGACTACAAGGCCATCGAGGACAAAATGCGCGAGATCATCAAGAGACGAGAAGCGTGGACGCGCAAGGAAGTCACCAAGGAAGAGGCTCTTGGCATTTTCCAGGGACAGAAGTTCAAGACCGAGCTCATCGAGGAGCTGCCGGCGGACGAAATCATCACGATCTACTGGACCGGCGACGACTTCGTCGACCTCTGCCGCGGCCCGCACGTTGAGAATTCGCAGGAGCTCATGGGCGCGGCCTTCCAGATCAAGTCCGCCTCCGGCGCGTACTGGCGCGGCGACGAGAAAAAGGACTCTCTGCAGCGCATTTACCTTTATGCCTTCCCCAACAAGAACGAGCTCAAGGCGCATTTGGCATTTATTAAGGAAGCCATGGAGCGCGACCACAAGAAGCTTGGCCCGCAGCTCGACCTCTTCATGTTCGACGAGACCGCCCCGGGCATGCCCTACTGGCTGCCGCGCGGCTGGCAAATGTACAACGCCCTGCTGGATTTCTGGCGCCG
Organism: uncultured Lachnospiraceae bacterium; assembly: GCA_902803635.1. Taxonomy (GTDB): domain Bacteria; phylum Bacillota; class Clostridia; order Lachnospirales; family Lachnospiraceae; genus Chordicoccus. Next base: position 1,072 of record CADCQU010000095.1, read on the forward strand.
GAAGCACGTCCCGTACGGCTACCAGGAAATTTCCGCGCCTGTGCTCAACAACAAATCCCTCTGGGTGACGTCCGGCCACTGGGGCCACTACAAGCAGAATATGTTCATCGTCCCCGGCAAGACCGGCGACCTTGAGCTGGACAATGACGTCTACGCCGCAAAGCCCATGAACTGCCCGAACGCGATCAAGGTCTACCAGCGCGAGCTCCGCTCCTACAAGGACCTGCCGCTCCGCTTCTCGGAGACCTCGAACATCCACCGTAAAGAAAAGTCCGGCGAGCTCAACGGCCTCTTCCGCGTGCAGGCCTTTAGGCAGGACGACGACCATACCCTCTGCACCGTCGACCAGATCGGTGAGGAGATCGGCAAGATCATGCAGCTTGTCGGGGAAATCTACGGCACCTTCGGCCTTACCTACCGCGCCGAGCTCTCCACGCGCCCGGACGACTACATGGGCGACCTCGAATCCTGGAACAAGGCCGAGGCCGGCCTCAAGGAAATCCTCGACGGCATGTACGGCGAGGGCGGCTACGAGATCAACGAGGGCGACGGGGCATTTTACGGTCCGAAGATCGATCTGCAAATGAAGGACTGCCTCGGCCGTGAGTGGCAAATGGGCACGATCCAGCTGGATTTCCAGCTTCCGCAGAATTTCGACCTCACCTACATTGACCGTGACGGCCTCCAGAAGCGCCCGGTCATGATCCACAGGGCCATATTTGGCTCCTTCGAGCGCTTCATCGGCATCCTCATTGAGAACTTCAAGGGAAGCTTCCCGTTCTGGCTCTCGCCGACCCAGGTCGGCATCGTGCCGATCCGCATGGAGCACAACGCCTACGCGAAGGAAGTCGCCGACCTCCTCTACGAGGACCGCATCCGCGTCGAGGCCGACTACAGCGACAAGAACATGAAGGAGAAGATCAAGGCCCTGAAGAACTACAAGGTGCCCTACATCCTCGTCCTCGGCGACAAGGAAGCCGAGACCCGCACCGTCTCCGTCAACCTCCGCGGCTCCAACAAGCAGCTCCGCGACATCCCGCTCGACACCTTCCTCGCCATTTGCCGAAACCTCGACCGCAAGTACGTTTTGGAACTGGCGGAGGAGATGTGATTTGAAAACATCTCTTTCTTGACAAATGTACGAATCGTTGTACAATGATAAGTATTCTTGAAAAAGAGACATAAAAGCATCAAAAGGTGGCCTGATGCGAAGGTTCCTGAAAAGAGCCTTGAAAGATGGTTCCTGAAGGGAACGGGAGGCGGCCTGAAAAACAAATGTATCTCCAGGGAGGTATTTATGGAAGACCAACAGATCATACTTTCGCTTCTGGTGGATAACACCTCCGGCGTCCTGACCCGCATCGCCGGCCTTTTCGCGCGGCGCGGCTATAACATCGACAGCCTGACGGTCGGCGTCACCACGAACCCGAAAATCTCGCGCATGACCATCGCCAGCCGCGGCGACGAGAACGTCCTTCGCCTCATCACCGCCCAGCTCGAAAAGCAGGAGGACGTGCGGGACATCAAGGTGCTTCGCCCCGATGCTTCCGTCAGCCGCGAGCTCATCCTGGTCAAGGTCCTTGCCAACCAGGACAACCGCAACGACATTCTCAACATTGCAAATGTCTTCCGCGCGAAGACAATTGATGTTCAGAAGGACTCCATGATCATCGAACTGACCGGCTCCAAGCCCAAGCTCAAGGCCATGCTGGAGCTTCTGGAAGACTACGAAATCGTCGAGCTTGCCCGCACCGGCCTCACCGGCCTCTCCCGCGGCACGGCGGACGTGAAATTCTTCTAAACATTCATTGACAATCTCACGAATTAGGCTTATCTTTGAATGGTTTCACGCGATAAGCATGCAGACCATACAAATGTCAGGCAAGCTTATGTTCCTGGTGGCAACCGATTGTGGGAGACCTGATTTAGGGAACCATTGTCGAACCAATATTCTTTATTCTTTAGTTTTGAGAGGAGAAATAACAAATGGCACAGGAAGCGAAGATCTATTATCAGGAAGACTGCGACCTTTCCTATCTGCAAGGCAAGAAGATCGCCATCATCGGTTACGGCAGCCAGGGCCATGCCCACGCGCTGAACCTGAAGGAGTCCGGCCTCGACGTTATCGTAGGCCTCTACGAGGGCAGCAAGTCATGGAAGAAGGCGGAGGACCAGGGACTTACGGTCTACACCGCCGCCGAAGCTGCGAAGCAGGCCGATGTCGTCATGATCCTGATCAACGACGAGCTTCAGGCAGGCCTTTACAAGAAGGACATCGCCCCGAACCTTGAAGCCGGCAACATGCTCATGTTCGCCCACGGCTTCAACATCCATTTTGGCCAGATCGTCCCGCCGAAGGATGTCGACGTGACCATGATCGCCCCGAAGGCCCCGGGCCACACCGTCCGCAGCGAGTACCAGATCGGCCGCGGCACGCCGAGCCTCGTCGCCGTCTATCAGGACGCGACCGGCAAGGCCCTCGAGAAGGCCCTCGCCTACGGTGCCGGCATCGGCGCCGCCCGTGCGGGCATCCTGGAGACCACCTTCCGCACCGAGACCGAGACCGACCTCTTCGGCGAGCAGGCCGTCCTCTGCGGCGGTGTCTGCAAGCTCATGCAGACCGGCTTCGAAGTCCTTACCGAGGCTGGCTATGACCCGAGAAATGCGTATTTTGAGTGCATCCATGAGATGAAGCTCATCGTTGACCTCATCTATCAGTCCGGATTTGCCGGCATGCGCTACTCCATCTCCAACACGGCCGAATTCGGCGATTACGTCACCGGCCCGAAGATCATCACCCCGG
>CADCQU010000096.1 GCA_902803635.1 uncultured Lachnospiraceae bacterium
AAGCTGCCTTATGTGAGCTTCCGAACGGCGGATGCCTATATGGAGGCGGCAGTTGAGACGGACGAGGCGGTTCTTCGGGAGGAGGGAAGCATCAAGGCCCCCGTGCTGGCAAAGCTCTCCAAGGGGGAGAAGGTGCGGGTGCTCTCCGAGAAGGCGGAGGACGGTTTCTGGAAGGTCGTGGCGGAAAGCGGGCTTTCGGGCTATGTGGAGAACGGGACGCTTTCAGAACAAAAAGAGGTGCGGCGGGAACTGCCAAATGCGCGGGAGTACACGCACCATTTGAAGGAGGGCAAGGTGGTTCTGGCCTTCCACCAGGTGACGGACCAGGCCTCGAACGATGCTCTTCCTTCATATATTAAGGAGGTCGTTGGCGTGACGGACCTTGCGCCGACCTGGTTCTTCCTCGATTCCGAGGAGGGAGCGGTGACGTCGCTGGCCGATGCCAAATACGTGAAGCGGGCGCACAAGAAGGGGCTGGGCGTTTATGCGGTTTTCAACGACTTTGACGGCACGGTCCGGAGCGGCCGGGCGACGGCCGACGCGCTCTCCTCGTTTACGCGGCGCCAGAAGATGATCCAGACGGTGACGGACAGCGTACTTTCTGTCGAAGCCGATGGCATTTGCCTTGATTTTGAAAATGTCACGCCCCTCTCGGCCCCAGACTACATCGAATTTTTACGCGAGCTCTCTGCCATTTGCCGAAAGGAAGGGCTGGTGCTCTCGGTCTGCAACTACCCGCCGACCTATACGAAGTACTATGACCGGAAACGGCAGGCCGAGGTGGTGGATTATATCATTTGCATGTGTTATGATGAGCACACGAAGGGCTCGGCCAAGGCCGGCTCCGTCGCGTCTTTGCCATTTGTCGAGAGCGGCATCGCGGAGACGTTGCAGGAGGTGCCCGCGGAGCAGCTCATCGCGGCCCTGCCATTTTACACGCGGATCTGGGAGAGCCGGGACGGCGTGGTGACGGATTGCAAAACGGCGGGCATGGCAAATGCCGCGGCCTACGTGGAGGAGCGCGGCCTTACCCTTACGCGGGATGAGGCGGCCGGGCAGGATTACGCGGTTTTGAAAGAGGGAACAAACGCGACCGAGGTGTGGCTGGAGAACGGGTACTCCCTGGGGGAGAAGCTTGGGCTTGCAGGGAAGTACGACCTCGGCGGCGTGGCGGTCTGGAAGCTGGGCTTTGAGACTGCGGATATCTGGACGCTCTTTTTGGAGTATCTGGAAGGCAAATGAGTGACAAATGGAGACCAGTGGCGGGGCCGGCTGGGGAGCGGAAACCGCAGAAAGGGGGAGACATGTACGACGCAAAGACCTTTAAGACCGCGTTCCGCGGGTTCGAAAAGGGCGAGGTTCTGGAATTTCTGGACAAGAAGGAAAAGGAGGCGCAGGAGGTCCGCGAACGGATGGAAAAGGAAATCCGCCTGCGGGACAAGGCCATTAACGAGCTCAAGAATCGTCTGACAAGAAAGGAGGACGAGCTGGAGAGGCTGCGCCAGGAGGTTGAGAAGAAGTATAAACCGTACATCACCAATTATGAGCAGATCGGCGAGCTGGTGTATGAATCGCGGATTAAGAGCGAGAAGGTGATTTCGGAGGCCCGGGAGGAGGCGGAACGGATCGTGGCGAAGGGCCGCGAGACGGCGGACAAGGCGATGGAGGATGCCGAGTCCAGGGCCAAAAAGCGCACCGAGGCGGCCGAGACCGTCGTTGCCGAGAAGGTGGCGGAGGGAAAGCGGAAGTACATCCAGGTGCAGAACGAGATGAACACCATCATCGACATCATCAACCAGGCGCAGCGTCAGTTCATCAAGTCCTACAAGGAGATCCACGAGACCATCCAGAACGTGCCCAACAAGCTCTACGAAAGCGAGCTCATGGAACGGATCGAGAAGGAGGCCGCGGAGGCGATGGCGGGCCAGCCCGAGCCGAAGCCGGTGGACAGCGCGTCGGATGCCGACGAGGACTTCGCCCTTTTGGACGACGATTTCGACCTCTTTGTGAGCCGCATCCGCCAGGAAGGCGGCGGAACCGGGAAGGTGAGCGAATAAGACGGGGGATTGCGTATGGAGGAAGAGGAAAAACGGACGGTGGAAACCGCATTTGTCAGGGTGGACCGTGAAAATCCGGATGCCGCGACGATGGCCCTTGCGGGCGAGATCATCCGGCAGGGGGGGCTTGTGGCCTTTCCCACGGAGACGGTCTACGGGCTTGGCGGGGACGCGCTGAACCCGGATGCTTCCCGGAAGATATACGCCGCCAAGGGGCGGCCCTCGGACAACCCCCTTATCGTCCACATCGCGGACATGGAGGCACTTGCCCCGATTGCGGCGGAGGTGCCTGAGGCCGCACGGCGGCTTGCGGCTGCGTTCTGGCCTGGCCCGCTGACGATGATTTTTCCGAAGACGGATCTCGTGCCCACTGCGACCAGCGGTGGGCTTTCCACCGTAGCGGTACGGATGCCGAACCATCCGGTTGCCCTCGCCCTTATCCGCGCTTCCGGCGGCTATATCGCGGCCCCCTCGGCAAATGCCTCCGGCCGGCCGAGTCCGACGCGGGCGGAGCACGTTCGCGAGGACCTAAATGGGCGTATCGATATGATTTTGGACGGCGGGCCGGTGGAGATTGGCCTGGAGTCGACGATCGTGGATTTTACCGAGGACGTGCCGATGGTCCTTCGCCCTGGTTTTGTGAATCTGCAAATGCTGCGGGACGTGCTTGGCGAGGTGCGGACGGACCCCGCGATTTTGGATGCAAATGCGGGGAAGAACCTCCGGCCAAGGGCTCCGGGGATGCGCTACCGGCATTACGCGCCGAAGGCCCCGCTTCTTATCGTGGAGGGGCCGGCGGAGAGGGTGACGGAGAGGATCAACTGCCTTGCCGCGGAGGACGTGGCGCGGGGGCTTTCGGTTGGGATTATCGCGGCGGCGGAGACCGCGGGGCTTTACCCGGTGGGGCGCGTGCGCGACATTGGCAGCCGAAGCACCGACGAGGAGATCGCGCGGCATTTGTTTGAGGTGCTGCGGGACTTTGACGAGGAGGGCGTGGATAAGATATATTCGGAGGCATTTGATACGCCGCGTCTCGGAATGGCGATAATGAACCGGCTCCTCCGCGCGGCGGGGCATCGGGTGCTGGAGGTGTAAGGTATGGGATTATTTAAGAAGGGTCTGGAGAAGGCCGGGGATTTTTATGACTGGCGGCGGCGGGTCTGGAAGGCGAAGAATGAGTACGGCGTCCCGAAGGCGACGAAGGTAAAGTATGCCCTCAAGGGCTTTACGCCGAACGAGGTGGTCTGGTTCGATCTGGCCAACAACGATTACCGGGACTATATTTCTGACAGCGAGCGCCTGCGCTCCCGCGAGATCAACGGCATTTACAAGACCATCCTCGACGACAAATTGCTCTTCGAGGAGATTTTCCGCCAGTACGTGCGGGTGCCGAAGATTTACGCCTGGATTTCCGACGGCGAGGTGTACGGCATGCACGGGACCGAGGTCGATACGGCGACCTTCATCCGCTTCCTCCGAAAGGTCGGCAGGTCCGTCCTCAAATGGGAGAATGGCTACGAGGGGAAGGGAACCTTCGTTATTGTTGCCCGGGAGGACGGAAGCTTTCTCGTGAGCGGCGAGGAGATGGATTCGAAGGCCGTGCGGCGGCTTCTTAAAGGGAAGGGAAGCTCCATTCTCTGCGAATATATGCAGCAGGGGGCATTTGCCGATTCCCTGTATCCGGAAGCCGTGAACACCCTGCGGATTGTCTGCGCGAAAAAGAAGGGCGAGCGGCACGTCCACATCGTGGGCGCGGTGCAGCGCATCGGCAACGAGAAGAGCAAGCCCGTGGACAACGTATCCGCCGGGGCGATTTCGTGCCGCGTGGATCTGGAGACGGGGACGCTCGGGAAGGGCGTCGTCGCCAAGAGCGAGCATACCGGCGAGGGCGTGACCTACTTTGAGACGCATCCGGATACCGGGGCGCAGCTGGAAGGAAGGGTTATCCCAGGCTGGCAGGAGCTGAAGGCGGCCATCGTGGAGCTGACCGAAAGGTTCCCGTACCTTGGGCTCGTGGGCTGGGACGTGCTCCTGACCGACGAGGGCTTCTGCGTGATCGAGGGAAATGCCTCCGCCGGCTGCGTAATGTTCCAGATGGACGGCGGCGTGCGTGATGGCGAGATCGGGGACATCTACCGAAGCTACGGGATTATCAAGTAACAGGGGTGAAGCATGGCGGAGATGGTGTTTAAACGCAGGGATTATATCAGCTGGGACGAGTATTTCATGGGGGTCGCGTACCTGAGCGGGCTTCGCTCGAAGGATCCCAACACGCCCGTCGGGGCGTGCATCGTCAGCGAGGACAACAAGATCCTCTCGATGGGCTACAACGGCTTCCCGAAGGGCTGCTCGGACGACGAGTTCCCGTGGGCGCGGGAGGGCGACGACATGCTGGAGAAGAAGTACGCCTATGTCACCCACAGCGAGCTCAACGCGATTTTGAATTATCGCGGCGGCAGCCTTGATGGGGCGAAGGTGTACGTCTCGCTGTTTCCGTGCAACGAGTGCGCGAAGGCCATTATCCAGGCCGGCATTCGCACGGTCGTCTACGACAGTGACAAATACGCCAATACGCCGTCGACGATTGCCTCGAAGCGGATGTTCGATGCCGCCGGGGTGCGGTATTATCAGTACCAGCACACGGGACGGAAGGTAGAGCTGGAGCTGTAAAGTTTTTGCAAAAGAAAGACAAGAATCTGGCATTTGCCGAAGAAAGAAGGAAGGTGCCGGGCCGCAAAAGGCGGCGGACGGCATTTGCCGATAAATAAAAGAAGGGACGGAGAGAAAAATGGCTGCAGATAAGAAGCTTGTGGAAGCAATCACGGCGCGTGACGTGGATTTTGCACAGTGGTATACGGACGTGGTGAAGAAGGCGGAGCTGACCGGGTACACCTCGGTCAAGGGCTGCATGGTCTTTAAGCCGGCGGGCTACGCGATCTGGGAGAATATCCGGAACGAGCTCGACCGCCGTTTCAAGGAGACGGGCGTGGAAAATGTCTACCTGCCGATGTTCATCCCGGAGGGGCTGTTGCAGAAGGAGAAGGACCATGTGGAGGGCTTCGCGCCGGAGGTGGCGTGGGTGACCCAGGGCGGACTTACGCCCCTGCAGGAGAAAATGTGCGTGCGGCCGACGTCCGAGACGCTCTTCTGCGACCTCTACCAGAAGGATATCCAGTCCTACCGCGACCTGCCGAAGCTCTACAACCAGTGGTGCTCGGTCGTGCGCTGGGAGAAGACCACCCGCCCGTTCCTCCGCTCCCGCGAATTCCTGTGGCAGGAGGGGCACACCGCCCACGCCACGGCGGAAGAGGCCGAGGAGAGGACCGTGCAGATGCTGAACGTTTACGCGGATTTCCTGGAGGACTTCCTCGCGATTCCGGTCGTACGGGGCCGCAAGACCGACAAGGAGAAATTTGCCGGGGCCGAGGCGACCTACACCATCGAGGCGCTCATGCACGACGGCAAGGCGCTGCAGTCCGGAACCTCCCACAACTTCGGCGACGGCTTCGCGAAGGCATTTGACATTCAGTTTACGGATAAGGACAATACTTTAAAATATGTACACCAGACCTCCTGGGGCATGACGACCCGCCTCATCGGAGCCATCATCATGGTACACGGCGACGATTCGGGGCTTGTCCTGCCGCCGAAGGTCGCGCCGACGCAGTGCGTGGTGATTCCGATCCGCCAGAAGGCCGAGGGAATCCTGGAGGCCTCGCAGAAGGTGGCGGAGGCCCTGAAGGTTGCCGGCATCCGGGCGAAGGTCGACGAGACGGACCGCTCGCCGGGCTGGAAGTTCGCGGACCAGGAAATGCGCGGCTTCCCGATGCGCATCGAGCTCGGCCCGAAGGACCTGGAGCGGGGCGTTTGCGTGCTTGTCCGCCGCGACACCCGCGAGAAGCTGGAGGTCGCCATCGAGAACGTGGCCGAGGAGTCCGCAAAGCTCCTTTCGGCGATTCAGAAGGATATGCTGGAGCGTGCGCGTGCCTTCCGCGAGGAGCACACCTACGTCGCCGACAATTACGGCGAATTCCGTGACATCGCCGACAACAAGCCGGGCTTCATCAAGGCCTACTGGTGCGGCGACGTGGCCTGCGAGGATACGATCAAGGCCGATACCACCTGCACGTCGCGGTGCATGCCCTTTGGCGAGCAGGGCGAGGTCGAGGGGAACCGCTGCATCTGCTGCGGGAAACCCGCGAAGGCGCTTGTTTACTGGGGGAAGGCGTATTAATTCTCTTTGGAAAGCGTCGATTTCGGATTATACGGCCGAAAAACGGGGGTCGAATCCGAGAGGGAAGGGTAGTTGGAGGCGGAAAATCGGATCGGGAGGCCGAAAAAGGGGGTTCCTATCCGAGTTTGTAAAGGAGGGGCGGGATGCGGCTGAGATTACCGGACAATGTTAGGAAGGTTTTGGAGATTCTTAATGCAAATGGCTACGAGGCGTACATTGTGGGCGGCTGTGTCCGGGATGCCATCCTTGCCCGAAACCCGAACGACTGGGATGTGACGACCAGCGCCCTCCCTGCGGAGGTGAAGCGCATTTTCCACCACACGGTGGACACCGGCATCGCCCACGGGACGGTGACGGTGCTTCTGGGCGGCGGAAGCTACGAGGTGACGACCTACCGCATCGACGGGGCCTACGAGGACGGGCGTCATCCGACGTCCGTCACCTTTACGCCGAACCTTGCGGAGGACCTTCGGAGGCGGGACTTCACGATCAACGCGATGGCCTACAACGAGAAGGACGGCCTGGTGGATCTTTTCGATGGGATGGGGGACCTGCAGCGTAAGGTTGTTCGCTGCGTCGGCAACCCGGACGAGCGTTTTGACGAGGACGCGCTGCGGATTCTTCGAGCGGTACGCTTCGGGGCGCAGCTTGGCTTTACGATTGAGCAGGAGACGCGCTTTTCAATCCGCCGCCATGCCGGGGAGCTGCGCAAGATCAGCGCGGAGCGCATTCGCGTGGAGCTGATGAAGCTCCTGGTCTCCAAGAACCCGGGACGGCTCCGCGAGCTCTACGCATTG
>CADCQU010000097.1 GCA_902803635.1 uncultured Lachnospiraceae bacterium
GACGGGATCCTTCGCTTCGCTCAGGATGACAGGGAAGAGGATTCGGAGAAAGGAAAAGAGTTCTCATTCGGCTCCTGTCATTCTGAGGAGCGGAGCGACGAAGAATCCCGTGAGGCGCTCCAAAAACATAATGTACTGGTTCTTTACGAAGATGAAGATTTTTTCTTCGTCTCGAAGCCTCCCGGCCTTTTGGTGCAGGGGGACCGGAGCGGGGAGGAGAGCCTCGCGGGGCTTCTATTGGAGCTTTCGGAGGCTGGTTCCACGACGAAGTGGGCGCCGATGCATCGGCTCGACCGGAACACCTCGGGGCTGGTGCTCTGCGGGAAGACGGTCCGCGGGCAGCAGTTTCTGGCAAATGTCCTAAAGGAGCGGACGGTTCGGAAGGAATACCTCGCCCTCGTGCGGGGGCATTTGCCAAAAGAAGGAAGCTTTCGGGCTTGGCATAGAAAGAATGCGAAAGCGAATACAGTACAAATTTTTGATAGAGAGATGCCCGGGGCAGTTCCAATAGAGACAATCTTTACGGAGCTTGCGCGGGCGGGGGCTTACTCCCTTGTGCGGGCGGAGCTCGTGACGGGGCGTTCGCACCAGATCCGGGCGCATCTTGCCCACCTCGGCTGCCCGATTTTGGGCGACGCGAAGTACGGCGGGTTGGATGCGCGTTTTCCGAAGGTACATTCGCAGTTACTTCATGCGGAGAGGGTTATTTTTCAAATAGAAGGTTGGACGGAAGATGCGGAGCGGGCATTTGCCAGACTTGCTGGAAAGACCTTCACCGCGCCGGTCCCAGAGTCGATGAAAGGAGTGTTGGATCAAATTGGCTTCCGAAGAAAAGACGAAGGAAAATGAGGAAATCGTAGAAGAGAGCAGCAAGGGCGAGGAGAATAAGGGCAGAAAGAGGGAGAAGGCGGAAAAAAAGCCAAAAGAGAAGGAGAAGGTGGATATCAAGCGGGAGATACTCTCGTATGTGATCCTCCTTGCCATCGTGGCGGGCGTCGTCCTTCTCATCAACACCTTCGTGCTCATTAACGCGAAGATTCCGTCCGGCTCGATGGAGAACACCATCATGGAGAACGACCAGATCTTCGGCAACCGCCTGGCGTACAAGCTCGGCGGCGAGCCGCAGCGCATGGACATCATCATTTTCAAGTTCCCGGACGATGAGAGCAAGCTGTTCATCAAGCGCATCATTGGCCTGCCGGGCGAGACCGTGGAGATCATCGACGGCCGCGTCTACATCAACGGTTCAAATACCTCCATCGACGACAGCTTCTGCAAGGAGACGCCTCAGGGCGACTTCGGGCCCTACGTCGTGCCCGAGGGCAAATATTTCGTCATGGGCGACAACCGGAACCACAGCAACGACTCGCGACTGTGGACCAACAAATTTGTCTCGAAGGACCAGATCGTCGGGAAGGCCGTTTTGCGCTACTGGCCGCTCGATAAGATTGGGCTTTTGTAATGGCGACCTGGGGGAGCCGCGGGCTTCGGGGGAGTTTTCTGGAAGAGCACATCAATTTTACCATCGCCTACCTTCGGGAGAGGCATTTGGCGCTGATCCAGAAAATCCCCACGCCCATCACGCCCATCGAGATTGACAAGGAGAGCCGCCACATCACGCTCGCCTATTTTGACAAGAAAAGCACCGTGGACTATCTGGGAGCGGTGCAGGGCATACCCGTTTGCTTTGATGCCAAGGAATGCGCCGAGGATACCTTCCCGCTGGCCAACATCCACGAGCATCAGGTGCGCTTTATGCGCGAGCTGGAGGAACAGGACGGAGTCTCGTTCCTTCTCTTATATTTCAGCAATCGACAGATTTATTACTATATGCGTTTTAAAGAAATGGAAGGCTTTTTTGCCCGCATGGCAAATGGCGGCCGCAAGAGCTTTACCTTTGACGAGCTGACGGAGGGATACTTTCTGCGGGAGAAGAACAACCGCATCCCGTTCTTGGAGGCGCTTCAAATGGATTTGGAGGAGAGGTAGGGAACGCTATGCAATCCATACGAACAATACATACGCCGGACGGCTTCCGGGACCTTTATGGGAAGGCCCGGCAGGAGAAGACGCGGCTCATCCGGCGTCTTTTGGAGGTTTTTGACAGGTACGGGTACGAGATTATCGAGACGCCCAGTGTGGAGTATTTTGACGTCTTCGCGACCGACATCGGGACGACGCCCTCGAAC
>CADCQU010000098.1 GCA_902803635.1 uncultured Lachnospiraceae bacterium
CGGGCCGATGACGGCGAGGATATCCTCCGGGCGGCTGCCAAATGCCTCCTGCATCTCCCGCACCGTGCATTTGCCCATCTCTCCGACCGTTCCCTTCCAGCCCGAGTGCGAAAGCCCGATCGCGTGATGCACCGGATCCGCAAAATAGAGCGGCACGCAGTCCGCAAAAAACGTCGCCAGAACCGGACCGGGGACATTTGTCACAAAACCGTCAACATCCGTCCAGGGCAGCGGCCGGGTAAAGCCCGCTCCGGCATCCTCCTTCGTCACACAGCGGATGTTGGTCGTGTGGGTCTGGGCCGAGAATACCAGGTTCTCGGGCGAGAAGCCAATCGCCCGCGCGATCCGCCGGTAGTTCTCACGAACGTGCCCCTCCGCCTCCGAGTCGCCCGGGTGCTCCATCTCCTCGCGGGCAAAGGAAAGGTTCATCGAGGAGAGGCAGCCCGTGCTCACGCCCCCAAGCCGCGTCGAAAAGCCGTGGACAAGCCATGTCTCCTTCTCCAACGCAGGAAACGTGAAAAATGGCACGCCGTCGATACAGTTCAGGTGACCCTGAATTGGTTCGGGCGTAACACAAGTAAGCATGGATGATAAGACGCCGTCCACCTCGTCAAAGCGAGCGGACGGCGTTTTAATATAAGTTTCTTCTATATTATAAAACATGTCATTTCTCCCATTTGCTTGGGGCATTTTATCATAATGCTGATCAATTTCAGAAAGGAATATCTGCACATATATAACGATTTGCTTGGAGCACCTTCTTCGTTACACGGATCAGTACGACAAAGAATCTATTACTTCACCACACACTACATTCTGTACGGAAACGCATCCCGATACAACTGAATTCCCGAAGGTGAGACGGCCACGACGTCGAAGCGGCAGGGGGTGTCGTCTGGAAGCTGGTTTCTAAGAAGGTAGAGGGCCGCGACTTGAGAAATGCTCCTTTGCTTGGCAAATGTCACCGCGTCGGCCGGGTCGCCCTGCCCGCCGCCGGATCGGTATTTTACCTCGACAAAGACAAGGTACTTCCCCTCCCACGCAATGAGGTCAATCTCTCCCGACCGGCAACGGAAATTTCGCGTCACGATCTCAAATCCCTGCTCCGCAAGCCACGCCGCAGCCAGTTCCTCATAATCGCTGCCGAGCTTGCGCATATTTCTTTTCTGTTGCATCGCACCCTCCCGAATCTTTTTATAGAAAATGCCCGATAAAGCTTCTTCTGTGGATTGGGCAGGGACCGAGGCGCCCCAGCGCGGCGATATGCTCGGCGGTGCCGTACCCCTTGTTCTTCGCGAAGCCATACCCCGGGTAGAGGGCGTCGTACTTCACCATCAGACGGTCCCGCGTGACCTTCGCGAGGATGCTGGCGGCAGCGATGGACACGCTCTTTCCATCCCCTCCGACAATCGGAACCTGGCAAATATCCACCCCGGGAATCGTGACGGCATCGTTTAAAAGAACCATCGGCTCTTCCGGGAGCTTGCAAATGGCTTCGCGCATGGCTTCAAAAGTCGCCTGGAGGATGTTGATTTCGTCGATGCGCTCCGGGGTCGCGCTCCCGAAGGCAAATGTCGCCTCTTTCTGCAGAACTTCACAGAGCCGTTCCCGTTTTTTCTCGGAGAGCTTTTTTGAGTCGTTGAGTTCCAGAACGAGGTGGTCCGTTGGAAGGATGCAGACGCAGGCGACGACCGGTCCCGCGAGCGGTCCGCGGCCCACCTCGTCGATGCCGGCCACCGTGCCGAAGTGGCGGTACTCTTCCTCATAAGCCATCAGGCTTTTTGTACGCTCAATTTCCGCCGCGAGCTTTGCGGCCGCCTTTTCCTCTTTTTCCTTCAGACGCGCAAGCTGTTTTTCTGTCATAAAGCAACTCCTTGGAAAAATTATCCCATCGTTACAACAAAGGCCCCACCACAGCCCCCTCTCCGTCACGGCTTCGCCGTGCCACCTCCCCCTCAAGGGGGAGGCAAGAGGAGCAGCGGTTGCGCATTCGCTTGCCACTTGGCTCCCCCTCAAGGGGGAGGCAAGTGGCAAAGTTATGGTCTTTCCAACGTCATCCGTCCGAGCTTCCCGCTCCGAAAATCATCGAGCAGAATCCCGGCCGCGCGGTCGTAGTCGAGGCTTCCGCCCTTCCGAAGGCAGCCGCGCTTCTCTCCTATCTTCTCCAGGACGGCCAGCGGCTCTGCGGCCACGCCAGGTTCGAAATTGTATCGCGACGCAATCGCTTCCGGGTAATACTCCCCGACCAGCGAAATCAGTCGAAGTGCCAGCTCCCCGGTGCTCAGGATATCGTCGTTGATAGTCCCGAGCACGGCCAGCAGCTCGCCAACCCTCGGATCCTCAAATTTCGGCCAGAGAAGTCCCGGCGTATCGAGAAGCTCCACGCCCTTTCCGACGCGAATCCACTGCTTCCCGCGGGTCACGCCGGGCTTGTTTCCCGTCTTCGCCATCGCCCGTCCAGTGAGGGAGTTTATAAACGTGGATTTTCCGACATTTGGAATACCGGCCACCATCGCGCGGACGGGACGCTCCAGCATGCCCTTCTCCTTCTCGCGCCGCAATTTGTCCGCGCAGACATTTGCTATCTGCGCTTCGAGGCCCTTAAAATTCTTCCGCTCCCGCGCATCCATGAGGACTGCTGAGAGGCCATTTGACGAATAATACTGCATCCAGGCGCGGCTCGCCTCCGGGTCGGCGAGATCCGCCTTATTGAGCACCACCAGCCTGGCCTTGCCATTTGCCAGGCGGTCAATGTCCGGGTTCCGCCCCGCGTTCGGCGCCCGCGCGTCCGTAATCTCGATCACGAGGTCCACCAGCTTGATGGCCTCCTGCATCATACGGATGGTCTTCGTCATATGCCCCGGGTACCATTGTATATCCATAAAAACTTCCTTTTCTTTGAAAATTTATTTCAAAAACCGCACCTTCGAGAACGGCGCAATGACGAGCCACGCCTTCCCGATAATGTTCTCCTTCCGGATGTTGCCGACGTCGCTGTGGCGGCTGTCCACAGAATTGTTGCGGTTGTCGCCAAGGACGAAGTATTCGTCATGGCCGAGCGTGACGCTCCCCTCGGCAAGGCCCCCGCTCACCATGGCCGGAAATTCCTTCGCCTCCGTGTAGTTGTTCCCGTTGATGCGAATCTGCCCGTTCTTGATCTCGATGGTCTCGCCGGGAAGCCCAATTACCCGTTTGATGTGAATCGAGCTGTCCGTCATGCCGGTCCCACGGTAGACGATGAGATCGCCCCTGCGGATGCCGACAAATGGCACGACCTTGGTGACGCGGTCGACGAGGACGCTCTCGCCGGTGGCGATGGTCGGTTCCATCGAGCCCTCCTGGATGGTCACCGAGGAGCAAAAACCCTGGGCAAACAAAAATGCCAACGCCAGCGTAATCGCGATCTCGACGATGAGACGCAAAATGCGGCGGCTCTTCCTCGTGCCGTACCATTTGCCGTTGGCTTCGTATCTAGCTGTTTTCTTCTTCATGA
>CADCQU010000099.1 GCA_902803635.1 uncultured Lachnospiraceae bacterium
GATAGAGGGCGTGGGTTACGTCCATCTGTAGTAGATAAGGTGCATATCTTTTCGAACAGTGAAGAAAAACAATATTTTTAACAAAATACTATATATCTTTTTTACTTTTTGATGTTTTTTATAACCTACTGACGGAAGAGAAAGTCTTGCAGGAACGGCATTTGATCGGATGAGGGATAACGGTGGGCGTGGGAGGTTTTGAAAAGAGTATGGAAGAGAAAAGGCTTTCCGACCTGAAACCCGGCGAGGCGGGGAGGATTTCCGTGGTCGGCGGCGAGGGCGCGCTGCGGCAGCATTTTCTGGACATGGGTGTGATTCCGGGGGCGGAAATCACGCTGGTGAAGCTTGCTCCGATGGGGGACCCGATGGAGTTCCGGCTGCACGGCTATGAGCTTACGCTGCGCGTGGCGGATGCCGAGAAGATTCAGATTTCGGAGATAGGGGAAGGCTTCGTCGATGGCGCGGAGGAAGCTGGGAAGGAGAGAGGACATAAAGCGGTCGATCACCCGGGGCTTGGCGAGACGGGGAAGTTCCACCGGAAGGGGAGCGGCAACCCGCTGCCGGAGGGGACGACGCTGACCTTCGCGCTCGTGGGCAACCAGAACTGCGGGAAGACGACGCTCTTCAACCAGCTCACGGGCTCGAACCAGCACGTCGGAAACTTCCCGGGGGTGACCGTGGACCGAAAGGACGGGGTCATTCGCGATTACAAGAACACGCTGCTGACCGACCTCCCGGGCATCTACTCGATGTCCCCGTATACGAGCGAGGAGATGGTCTCGCGGGATTTCGTGCTCAACGAGAAGCCGAGGGCCATCATCAACATTCTGGACGCGACAAATATCGAGCGCAACCTGTACCTCACCATGCAGCTTCTGGAGATGGACGTCCCGATGGTCGTGGCGCTCAACATGATGGACGAGCTCCGCGGAAATGGCGGCACGGTGGACATCAACACGATGGAGGAAATGCTCGGTGTCCCGGTGGTGCCTATCGTGGCCTCGAAAAATGAGGGCGTCGATGAATTGGCGCGGCACGCCGTACACATTGCCAAATACCAGGAATGCCCGCTCAAGCGGGATTTCTGTGACCCGGACGACCATGGAGGGGCCGTGCACCGTGCCCTCCACGCGGTCCGGCATTTGATTGAGGACCATGCCCGGGAGAAGGGCCTGCCCGTGCGGTTTGCCGCGAGCAAGCTCATTGAGGGCGATACGGATATCCTCCAGAGGCTCGGGCTGGACGGTGGCGAGCGGGAAATGCTCCGCCACATCATCCGGCAAATGGAAAAGGGGCGGGGCCTTGACCAGAGCGCGGCGATGGCGGACATGCGCTTCTCCTTTATCGCGCAGGTTTCGGAGGCCTGCGTCGTGCATCCGAAGGAGAGCCGCGAGCACGTGAGAAGCGAGCGCATCGACCGGGTGCTTACCGGCCGGTTTACGGCGATTCCCATGTTTATTGGGATTATGGGTCTCGTTTTCTTCCTGACCTTCTTCCTCATCGGCCCCATTTTTCAGGATCTTCTGGCAAATGCCATCGGAGCGCTGGGGGAGATGGCGGCGGGTGCGATGGAGGCTGGCGGAGTGAATCCGGCCATCCAGAGCCTTGTCATCGAGGGAATTTTCGAGGGCGTGGGGAGCGTGGTCAGCTTCCTCCCGCTCATCGTGATCCTGTTTTTCTTCCTCTCGCTCATGGAGGACAGCGGGTACGCGGCGCGCGTGGCCTTCGTCATGGACAAGGGGCTTCGGCATCTGGGGCTTTCGGGCCGCAGCATGGTCCCCATCCTCATCGGCTTTGGCTGCACGGTGCCGGCGGTGATGTCCACGCGGACGCTTCCGAGCGACCGGGACCGGCGGATGACGATTCTGCTCACGCCCTTCATGTCGTGCAGCGCGAAACTTCCGGTCTACAGCTTCTTCGTGGCGGCCTTTTTCCCGCGCATCGGGTGGCTGGTGATTACGGGCCTCTATTTGTTGGGTATTTTGGTGGGCATCCTCGTGGCCCTCGCCTACAAGAACACCCTCTTTAAAGGCGAGCCCGTGCCATTTGTCATGGAATTGCCCAACTACCGGCTGCCCAGCCCTGGAAACGTCGCGCGGCTTTTGTGGGACAAGGCCAAGGATTTCCTATCACGGGCATTTTCCGTAATCCTCATCGCGACCATCCTGGTGTGGTTCTTCCGAACCTTCGATTTTAGCTTCAACATGGTGGCGAACCCGCAGGACAGCATGCTGGCGGTTATCGCCGGCTTCCTCGTGCCGCTCATGGCTCCCATCGGGCTTGGCGACTGGCGGATTGTGACCTCGCTGGTCTGCGGCTTTATCGCGAAGGAGAGCGTGGTGTCCGTCATGGGGCTTCTGGTCTCGGACGGCCTGGCCGCGCTCGGGACGCTGACGGCGGTCTCGATGCTGGTGTTCAGCCTCCTCTACACGCCGTGCGTCGCGGCAATCGCGGCGGTGAAGCGGGAAATGGGGCGGCTCTGGGCCGTGTACGTCGTCCTCTGGCAGTGCGTGATCGCGTGGGTCGTGACCCTCGTGATAAGACTTATCGGGATGGCTTTTGGGCTTCGGTAGGGGGAGCGTGGGCAAATGCAGCCCCGTAGAAGGCTTTTTTTTGGAATAGTGTTGGACAGGAGATACGGCAAATGAATATCTGGGACGTTTTGATATTGGTGGCTCTTGCGGTGCTCATCCTGTTTGCCGTGCGAGGGATGGTGAAGCGGAAACGAAGAGGCTGCGGTTGCGGGTGCAGTGGCAGCTGCAACTCGTGCGCGAAGAGCTGTAAAAAGAAGAAGGTTATTTCGAAGCCTTAAAAAAATGGTTAGGAATTTTTGGAGGGTGAGGAGATGGTAGAGAAGACCGGCATCGTGGTGATCGGGGCGACATTTGTCGATATCAAGGGATATCCGCTGGGGAAGTATCGGCCGAACGACCGGAACGCGGGGCGGATGGTGCAGGTGCACGGCGGGGTTTGCCGGAACGTGGTGGAGGATATTGCAAATGTCGGCGCGAAGGCGACATTTGTGAGCGTGGTGGATTACAGCGGGATCAGCAATGACGTCCTAAAGCGCCTGGAACGCCATAACGTGAACACGAGGTACGTGCTGCGGACGGAGGACGGCCTGGGGACGTGGCTGGCGATTTTCAACGAGAAGGGCGATGTGGTGAGCCAGATTTCAAAACGGCCGAATCTTGACGTGCTCGGCTCGCTCCTGGACAGCTGCGGGGACGAGCTGATCGCGGGGGCGGACAGCGTGGCGGTGGAAATCGACATGGACGAAGTGCTTTTGGAGAAGGTCTTTAGCCTCGCGGAACGGTATGGGAAGGACGTGTATGCGGTCGTGTCCAACATGTCGATTGGAAAGGAACGCCTGGCCTTCCTGCCCAGGGTAAAGTGCGTGGTCTGCAATGAGGAGGAGTCGTTGCTGCTGTTTGGAAGGAGGTTCGAGAGACACGAGACTGCGCTTCTGGAGGCAGGGATTCGGCAGGAGATGCAAAGAATCGGAATTTCGCGGGTCGTGGTCACGATGGGAGGAGAGGGAAGCTTCTTTATCGAGAGGGACGGGGAATGCGGACACGTTCTGGCCCGGGAGACGAAGGTAGTGGATACCACCGGGGCCGGCGATGCGTTTTTTGCCGGGGTGACCGTGGGAATGACCTACGGGAAGGGCTTCCGGGAGTCCTGCGACCTTGGGACGGGGATGGCTGCCGCGGTGATCGCCACGCAGGAGAATACCTGTCCGAGCGTGGCCTCGCCGAAGTTTTATTGCTCGCTTTGAGTTACTCTATTCAGGTGGCCGTCCTTTTTTGTCATTCTGAGGAGCAAAGCGACGAAGAATCCCGTCAACTGAGCGAAAAACCTTACGGGATCCTTCGCTTCGCTCAGGATGACAAAGCCTTCACAAAGCAAAGCAACCTTTTTTGAGGGGTCACCTGAATAGAGTAACCGATATGAGAGGATGATAGAAAGAAACAGGGGGAATCGATATTGATTCGCATCCCCCTGTTTCTTTCTATGCGTTTACGTAGGACCCTCTCCGTCACACTTGGCTCCCCCTTAGGGGGAGCTGTCAGCGCCTCTGGCGCTGACTGAGAGGGGTCGCCGTGCCACCTCCCCTGAGGGGGAGGCAAGAGGAGCGGCGGTTGTAGATTCGCTTGCCACTTGGCTCCCCCTAAGGGGGAGCTGTCGGCGCAGCCGACTGAGAGGGGGCAGACTTTTCGAAGCTACGGAATGAAAGGGAGGGCAAGGTGCCTCTTATTCTTCATGAATCGAATCGGCGGCCTTGCGGATTTCATCCTCGGCGTCGAAGAAGGCGCGGACGATCTCAGGGTCGAAGTGGGTGCCGGAGCCTTCCCGGATAATGTCGAAAGCGTTCTCGATGGTGAACGGCGGCTTGTAGCTGCGGCGGGAGAGAAGCGCGTCGAGGACGTCGGCGACGGCCATGACACGAGCCGAGAGGGGAATGTCCGTCCCGGAAATGCCGGTGGGATACCCCTTTCCGTTCCATTTTTCGTGGTGGTAGGTGGCGAGGTTCTTCGCCTCGTTGAGGTAGTCCGATTCCTCTCCGACCTCGGCGATGGCCTTGTCGATAATCTCGCCGCCCGCCGTCGTGTGGCGCTGCATTTCTTTGAATTCTTCGTCGGTGAGCTTGCCGTTCTTGTTGAGGATCGCGTCCGGCACCTGAATTTTTCCGATGTCATGGAGCGGGGCGGAGTGGACGACTTCGTCGATGTACTCCTCCGTCAGGGAATCCGCGTAGATGCCATCCTTCTTCATTTGCCTCAGAATGATGTCGGCGTAAATCGCTGTCTTTCGGACGTGGTTGCCCGTGCATTTGTCGCGGCTCTCGACGATGTCCGCCAACACAAGGATGAGACCGTTTTGGAGGCGGCTGATCTGCTCACCCTTCTTCTGCACCTCATCAATGTAGTGGATGGCATGGCCGGTCGCCGTACGGAAGGCCATGTACATGCGCTCGATCTCGTCGCCAGTGTGGATGTCAAGCTCCTCGATGCGCGCAAGGCTTTCTTTCCGGGCCTCGGGAGATTCGTAGGAGAAATTGTCCGCGGCATCCGCGATGTCGTTGACCGGCATGATGATGAGACGCTCGGCTGCCCAGACCGCATAGGTGCGGATGAGGAACAGGAGGCCGAGGAAGATGGAGATCATCTTGGCCAGGAAGGAGGTAACCTGCGAGGAGAGGTGGCTCATGCCAAGGTCGAGGCCAACATAGGCCTGTGTCTTTCCCGCAGTATCCCGTATGGGCCGGAAGACCGTGAGGAGCCAGCCGTATTTGTCGTTGACGATGTCGACGGGGATTTCCTCCCCGGCAAGAAAGAGATTGAGATACTTTTTAATGGTATCGTTATACTCGATGACGTCGCCAAGGTGGTCGGCGGGATAGCTCTCGGCTTCCAGGTCAAAGATGACGTGGGTTCCGTCCTCGGCGATTCTATATACATACATGTAGGTAATCACGGGCGAGGTATCGCGGATTGCATGCATCAGATCCTCGAATTCCTGATAACCCTCGGCCGATGTTCCCTCCGCGAGGTACGTATCGAACTGGCTCGCGTCAATCTGACTGACGATATAGTCCGAGACGATTTCGCCTTGTTCCGTGTAGGAACGGATGGTCGAGTTCTGGTACTGGAAAATGCACGTCCCGATTGCGGCAAATGCAACGAGCGAGGTGGGGACCGCGACGAGGAGCGTTACCTTGAGGCGCAGACTCCGCTTCTTTCTGCGGGGCTTCACAGAGGCCGCTGCGCCGGCTGTATTGGGCGCGTTTGTTTCGACTTTGGCAGCATTTGCCATATTATCGGAAGGGGCGGCCGCATTTGCATACTTTACAGCATAGTCTTTACGCTGTTCCAATTCTGACATGCGGACGTAGTACCAACTTCTAGTCTGAACAAAATGCACGGCCTTTTCGGGCAGCAATTTGTAAAGAATCAGCGCGATGACGGTGACAATTGCCTTGTCGAGAAGGTCCAAAAGGAAGCAGGACAGAAGGTTCGTCCCGATGTAGCCGACAGGCAGGAATACCTGAATCCTGGCTGCAAAATCCACCGCGAAGCCTTCCCCAAAGCTCTGGCCGTTGATGAACCAGGTGAGAAAACCGCCTAGAACACCGCCGAGGAGGGCGAAGCTGAGGATGCCGAGCAGGATGTACTTGATGCGGAGCCTGCGCATATGGTGCGAAAAGCTCACAGCGGCGACGGCGATGAGTACGCTGATCACGCAGTAGTAGGTGGTGTAGGAGTCGGCGATGCCCAGGATGATATTGGTCAGGAAGCCGACCGTGATGCAGGGGATGTACCCACCAAGGAGGGCAGAAAAAATCGTGCCGATGTTGTCCAGATAGAGAGGAAGCCCAAGGGCGACGTTGACGCGGTTCCCGAGCAGGTTGAGAAGGATTCCCACGGCGATAAGACCAAAGAGCGTAAGGAAGGTCGTGCCGTGGGAGGCATTTGTTTTCTTGTTCATACAGTTGCCTTTCCTGAAGAATGACAGTATGTTGTTTTTCAGCTTCTTCTGGGATGACATCGGGAAGAAGATGTCATGGCAGTTTAATGGAAAATCTTCTTATTTTCATACACGGGCTCGCAGGTAATCTGGACGCCGAGCTTCCGCATGACGCGGACGTCGACGGGGGAGAGCATCACGGAGGAGTGGGCCTGGGAGCCGCGGAGCCCGGCGAGGGCGTCCATGGCCGCCTTCGCGCGTTCGTCGGCGACGGCCGACATCGAGAGCGCGATAAGGATCTCGTCCGTGTGGAGTCGCGGGTTCTTGCCGCCGAGGTAGGTGGTCTTGAGCCTTTGAATCGGCTCGATGACCTCCGGGGAAATGATTTTCACCGAGTGGTCGATGCCGGCGAGGATTTTGAGCGAGTTGAGGAGCGCGGCGGAGAGGGCCCCCAGAAGCTTCGTGGTCTTCCCCGTAACAATGCTGCCATTTGGCAGCTCGATCGCAACGGCCGGGGCACCGGTCTCGTCGGAGCGCTTCAGGGCAGGGGCCACCACGGTTCGGTCAGCGGTCGTCACGTGCGCCTGCTTCATGATGAGCTCGATTTTGTCTGCCTCCTCCTCGCGGCGAGACCCGTCGGCGAGGCCGGCCAGGGTCTCGTAGTAGCGGCGGATGATCTCCTGGCGGGAGGCCTCGCAGCAGACCTCGTCGTCGGTGATGCAGAAGCCCGCCATGTTGACGCCCATGTCGGTCGGCGATTTGTAGGGGCATTTCCCGTAAATGTTCTCGAAAATGGCCTGGAGCACGGGAAAGGCCTCGATGTCACGGTTGTAGTTGACGGTGGTCTCGCCGTAGGCTTCCAAATGGAAGGGGTCGATCATGTTGAGGTCGTTGAGGTCGGCGGTCGCGGCCTCGTAGGCGAGGTTGACCGGGTGCTTCAAGGGGAGATTCCAAATCGGGAAGGTCTCAAATTTTGCATATCCAGCGTCTATGCCGCGCTTGTGGTCGTGGTAGAGCTGGGAGAGGCAGGTGGCGAGCTTGCCGCTGCCCGGACCCGGCGCGGTGACGATGACAAGCGGGCGGGAGGTCTCGATGTAGTCGTTCTTGCCGTAGCCCTCGTCGCTTACGATGTAGTTCACATTGTTCGGGTAGCCCTTGATGATATAGTGCTGGTAGACACGCACGCCGCTCTTTTCGAGATGGTTCTTGAAGAGCACTGCCGAGTCCTGCCCGGTGAAATGCGTGATGACGACGGAGCCGACGTAGAGGCCGACGTCGCGGAACTCGTTCATGAGCCGCAAAACGTCCGTGTCGTAGGTGATGCCCAGGTCGCCGCGAATTTTGTTGTTCTCAATGTCGGTCGCGGAGATGGCGATGATGATCTCCGTCTGGTCACGGAGCTGGAGCAGCATTTGCAGCTTCGCGTTGGGCTGGAAGCCCGGCAGGACGCGGGAGGCGTGGTAGTCGTCGAAGAGCTTTCCGCCGAATTCGAGGTACAGCTTTCCGCCAAAACCTTTGATCCGCTCGCGGATGCGCTGCGACTGCATTTCAAGATATTTTTCATTGCTGAATCCTATGTTCATATACTGCCTCCTTATGCATCGGCAAATGTACCTGCCCGGATGGATGGTCAGGTATCGGCAAATAGAATCTCCATCTCCCTATCATAGCAGATAGTCACAACAAATGCACTCTATTTTTCTATGCTTTCCTTCAAAAATTTTCACAAAAAGTTACTGTTTAGCTGATCCTCAATTTTATGTCATTCTGAGGAGCGCGTCCTTCGGACATCCCAGAATTGAATCGCCTACGGCGATGAGGGATGATGAAAAGCGACGAAGAATCC
>CADCQU010000100.1 GCA_902803635.1 uncultured Lachnospiraceae bacterium
GGCTCGAATGCTTTGAGCGGCAGCCCTATGAGATACGGTATTCCCGAAAGAAAATCCGTTCCCGTTCTACAGGCTTTTCTTTTATTTCCATAATTTGTTATAGCTCACGCGCATATACATACCTCATATCATCGGATGAATACTTTCCAGTTAATACTACGGCACACTAAACAATTCGATTGTACTACATAAATAACTGCAAAACAAGATGTTATATTGGTATATATCTTTAGAGGTTTTCCCTTCTTGATACCCATCTCAATCAGCTCTGCTACCGCAACGTTCTTTCATTCTCTCCGTTTTAGATACATCGTAAATTTTCTCCATAGCACAATGTTTTTGTATATTCTCCGTTCCTTTCCGCCTCCTGAATAAGATGCAAAAAGAATGTCCCATCCTATTGTTCCTTTGGGTTTTCGGTTTCATCTAAACGATACTCCTCGCCCGAAAAAGATATAACAAATTATGGAACTTATATCAAGAATTATGGCAATTTAGGAAATTCTATTGACAAATTCCACAAAAAAGAGCATGATAAAACTCCCAAAAAGCCTCCACGCCAAACAACTTGCAAACAAATGTTTTCATCGGGACAGTTTCAAAGGATGCTTTGATGAGTTTTATGATCATCTCATCCCCACGAACCTCGTCTTGTTATAAACGGGGCAACGCAAAGAGACGCTTTGATGCCCATCACCGTCTCCTCTTGACCCCCCTCTATTTTCCCAGAGAATGTTAATATTTTCAAAAAAGCTTCTACGAGGGACAAAATATGATATAATAGGAATGGAGTCAATATGTCAACAAAAGACACTCTCACGAAAAAATATATGCAGGATCCGAAGGTATTTGCCGATTCCTTCAACTACCTGCTCTACGATGGGCGGCAGATCATCCAAGCAAATTCGCTTATTCCGCTGGATTCTACCGTCATCGCGCTCCCCCACGGAAAGGGCGGCAAGCCATTTGCCGTGCAGCGTTTTCGCGACGTCCTCAAGAAGGCCGCCGTCATGACCGACAACAAGACCACCTACCTCATCCTCGGGATTGAGAACCAGTCCGAGCTGCATTATGCAATCCCCGTACGCAACATGCTCTACGATGCCATCAGCTACGCCGCACAGGTAGAGGAAATCGCAAAAAAGCACCGGAAAGGCAAGGACAAGGCTCCGTCAAATGGGGAATTTCTCTCCGGCTTCTACAAAACCGACCGCGTCCACCCCGTCGTCACTCTTGTCATCTACTTTGGCCCCGACAAATGGGATGCCCCGCTGGATTTGTATGAAATGATGAAGCCCGACGAACAGCTCCTGCCATTTGTCAATAACTTTAAAACCAACCTTATCGTCCCTGCGGAAATCGACGATGCTGCATTTGACAAGTTCCACACCGAGCTCCGCAACGTGCTCGAATATATCAAATATTCAAAGGACAAGGTCATGCTGAAAGAAATCGTAAACGCTAATCCCACCTATAAAAGCATTGATAAAACCACCGCAGATTTGGTGAACATCATGACCGGTTCTAAGCTAAAGTTTCCCAAGCGAAAGGAGAAAATCGATATGTGTGAAGCAATCAAGGGAATGCGGGAAGATGCGAGAAATGAAGGCCTGGAAGAAGGCCTGGAGAAGGGCATGGAAAAGGGAATGGAAAAAGGTCGAAACCTGACCATCTATGAGCTGGTCGAGTCAGGTGACCTTACCCTCGACCGTGCTGCCGAGAAGCTTTCCACGACTGCGAAGGCCGTCCGCAAGGAAATGCGCCGCCACGGTTACAAGGTTCCGTAATCCATTTCATATAGAGTAATTATTGAGAATAGCCGTCCCAAAATCCTTTGCATGGTTCGGGACGGCTATTCCTGTATTTTTTCATCGTTTCGTTTATCACGTACAATCTTCGGAAATTTCAATCACCTTCTTCTCCCTCTCTCTTGCCTATTTCTCTTCTTTGCGGTAAAATACAAAAACATAGTTGTCTTTAGAGGCATAGAATCCGCTATTATAATAGGAAGAAACACATTCTTGCCGGTTTCAGAGGACATCTCCATGTGCTGCTATGCATCATCAAGAGGTATGATTTTGTGTACGCGCATGTCGAAATCCCTGAATTGAATCGCCCTCCTGGCAATGGGGATTCTAGAGTAAAGCTTTCTAACCCTTAGAAAGGGCAAAAACGGAGGATTTTCCATGATTGAATTCAACAAGGCCCCCTTCACCGGTCGCGAGACCCAGTATATGCAGGAAGCCATCGAAGGCCGCAAGCTCTGCGGCGACGGCCCCTTCACAAAAAAATGCCACACCTTCCTGACGGAGCGTTTCGGTGCGGCGGCCGCCTTCCTAACCACCTCCTGCACGCACGCGCTGGAAATGGCCGCGCTCCTGACCGGCATCGGTCCCGGCGACGAGGTCATCCTCCCCTCCTACACCTTCTGCTCGACAGCGGACGCCTTCGTCCAGCGTGGGGCGACCCTGGTCTTCGCGGACATCCGCCCGGACACCATGAACCTTGACGAGAAGATCATCGAGGCGGCCATCACCCCCCGCACCAAGGTCATCGCGGTCGTCGACTACGCCGGCGTCGCCTGCGAGATGGACACCATCCGGAAAATCGCCGACCGGCATCATTTGCAAATCGTTGAGGACGCGGCCCAGGGCTTCGGCGCGACCTACAAGGGCCGCCCGCTCGGACTGCTCGGCGACTTCGGCTGCTTCTCCTTCCACGAGACCAAGAACATTTCCATGGGCGAGGGCGGAGCGCTCCTTCTGCCGGACCTTTCCCGCCGCGAGGAGGCGGAAATCATCCGCGAAAAGGGCACCGACCGGAGCCGCTTCTTCCGCGGCCAGGTCGACAAATACACCTGGGTCGATTATGGCTCGTCCTACCTTCCGAGCGATTTAAATGCTGCCTACCTTCTCGCGCAGCTTGAAATCTGTGACAACATCAACGCGGATCGTATGCGCACCTGGAATTTCTACGACGCAGCCCTCCGCGACCTTGCCGAGGCGGGCCGCATCGAGCAGCCCTTTATCCCGGAAGGCTGCATCCACAACGCCCATATGTACTACATCAAAGTAAAGGACCTTGCCGAGCGCACCGCCCTCATCGCCCATTTGAAGGCAAATGGCGTTCAGGCGGTCTTCCACTATGTGCCGCTCCATTCCGCCCCCGCCGGGCAGAAGTTCGGCCGCTTTGCCGGCGAAGACAAATGGACGACCCGCGAGAGCGAACGCCTGGTCCGCCTCCCGCTCTACTACCGCCTTTCCGAGGAGGACGCGGAAACTGTTGTAAACGCCGTGCAGAGTTTCTTTAAATAACAGAATGACAGGATGTTGACGAAGCAAAACAGCCTTTTAAAAATGTTTTGCGTAAGAATTCTGTATGGTTCTGTATACTCTATCCGCAGATATAAACACCCCTATATTTATCAGGAGTTCTCATGAAATCTATCGTCAGTTTCCTCAAGAAGCACCCCGCCATCCCCCTCCTCGTTCTCGTGAACGTGGTCTTCCTGCTCCTCTACCGGCATTTCATTTTCCACAATGCCGTGTACATGTACAGCGATGGCGGGTCGGACTCCCTGTCCTCCAGCTACCCCATCATCACAATGCTCTCGCACCTCTTTGAGAGCGGGACCTACTCGCATTTTACCCTCTGGGATGGCCTTGGAATCGACACAACAGCCATTTTCCTGCAGTATCTGAATCCGCTGAAGGCCCTCCTCCTCCTTTTTGGACGCGATGGCTTCCCGGTGGGCATCATGATCTTCGTCTTCCTGGTGACCAACATCACCGCCCTCCTCGGCTACGGCTTCTTCAAGAAAATCCTCGGCGACGGGCGGGCCGCCCTCTTTGCGTCCCTCGCCTGGGCCTTCTCCAGCTACATCACCATCTGGGGGCAAAACTACAGCTTCAGTATGAACATCCTTCTCTTTACTCTCAGTATGTTCGTCCTCGAATGCTGGCTTTCCTCCCACAGCATCCCGGCCTTCGTGGGTCTCATCGCCACGCTGGCCCTCTTCTTCCTTTCCAACTATTACTTCCTCTACATGACGGGCATCTTCATGGCTGGCTACACCTTCCTGCGCACCATCCTCGTACACAGGGCCAGGCTGCGCGGCGAAGCGCTATTTGTCAACACTAACTCCAATATAGAGGCAGATGCCCGCCCCGGAAATACGGAAAAGAACGCAACTTCCGATGCTTCGAAAAATGAGAATGCTTCCGAAAGTGCCCTGGCAGCCGCCGGAAACGCCAAAACCGGCTTTCTCCCCTGCCTTCTTTCCATAATGAAGGAAGAGCTCTTTCTCGCCCTCTCGGCCATCGCCGCCCTGATCCTCGCGGCCCCGGCGGTCGTGGCGGTCTACTACTCGCTCTTTGGATCCGCGCGGACGAAGGGAGGCCTTGGTCTCGCCGGCGCCCTCTACGTCTATGAGCCAGAATTCTTCCTGAGCTTCCTCTCCCGGCTCTTCTCGCCGAACCTTCTGGGCATCGACCGCGCCTTCACCGGTCCGGTCAACTACTTCGAGGTGGCCTTCCTCTCTTCGAGCCTCCTCTTCCTTTTCGCGCTCGCCTACCTGATTGTCAAGAAAAAGACCAGAATCCTCACCCTGGTCCTGACAATTGTCGCGATCCTCATGCTGGCCACGCCTGTCGCCTCCTACATCCTTACGCAGGCGACCCTCTCCCAGCGCTACTCCTTCCTCCTCATCTTCGGCGAATGCATCGCCATCGGCGCATTTGCCAGGGATTTGTTCAGAACGCCTGACCGGAAAGCCCTTCGGGGTGCCCTCATCGCCGTGCCAATCTTCGCAGCGCTTGTCTTCGGCCTCCTCATTTTCGTGGGACCGACCTTCGGCATCGCCGTAAGCAGCAAAAGCACGGGGTACGTCCTGGTCTTCATGGCCGTCTACGAGGCCGCGCTTCTCCTCTTTTTCTTCCGCGACTCCCTGCGGCGCTACGTGCGCCCGGCGCTCGCCCTCGTGCTGGCCGCCGAGCTCATCGTCCTCCTCACGCCCTCGCTCTATGAACGCGAATACCTGACGAGGGAGACATTTGCCACTTCGTTCTTCAGCGACGGCACCCGCGGCGCGGTCGAGGAGGTGAAGCGTGAGGACAAGTCCCTCTACCGCATCGAGACGACGACCGATTATAACTATGCAAATGAAGGCCAGGTGGATCGTTTTAATTCGGTCCATGGCTATTACAATACCAACCCCGAGAGCATCCTGACCCTGACAAATGCCTTCGGCGCGACACAGCTTTCGACGAGTTTCCTTCTCCTCGGCCACCAGCACTACTATCTGTTCACGCTCCTTTCCGGAAAGTATAAGATCGTGGACAAAGAAGATACTCCTACACTCAACGCCATCGACAAGGACCTCTACGAGGCGATTCGGGACTCCTACGACTGCATCACGTACAAGAACAAGAACGCCCTCCCCTTCGGCTACGTCTACGACAGGGCCTATGACGGGAAGACCCTCTACTGGACCCCCGCGAAGGACCGCATCCGTCTTCTGGCAAATGGCTACTACATGACGAGCTGGGCCACCCCGCCCACGCCCGTGACCGACACCGAGGAGGCGCTCGGCGAGCTTTCCCAGGGGGACAGCGTGGACCTCTTCCCCGCCATTTACCACACAAATGACTGTGTCTATGATATTGACGATGACGGCATTTTGCGGATCCATCCGACCGGGCCGGATCCGTACCTTATGTTCAACGTCGAGGGCGTGGAGGATACGGGCTCGCACTTCCTCGCCATCACGGCCGAATTCGGGCCGACAAATTCGAGCGACTTTGAGTACTTCGCGATGAGCCATACAAATCCGGCCCCGCCGGACTGCCAGCACTCGACCTTCACGCTGAACACCTCGACCTCCTCGGCGGCCTTCCTGATCCCGGACGACATCATCGGCATCCGCATTGACCTCAACACCCAGAAGGACGTGCTCCTCAGCGAGCTTGCCATCGAGACCCTGCCAGACGCCTCGAAGGATTTTGAGAGCCTGAAAAAGACAAAAATTTCGAACATTTCGCTCGAAAATGACACCTACCACTGCAAGGTGACTGGAAATACGGAGAACAGCGTGCTCTGCGTCCCCATCCTCTACACCGGCCGCTGGTCGGCCACCGTGGACGGGAAGCCAGCCGACGTCCTCAACATCAACGGAGGACTCTGCGGAATCCACATCGGAGAAGGCGAGCATGAGGTTGTCATGCACTACAGCCTCCCCTTCTTCCAGAAAGCCTTCATCCCCACCTTCGTCATGGCCGCCCTCCTCCTCGCCTGCCTCGTCTTCTGGTTTGTGCGGAGAAAGAAGAAAAACCATTGACGATCGGGAGTAAGTTGTACAGCCCCTCTCAGTCAGCTCCTGCGTCGCTGACAGCTCCCCCTGAGGGGGAGCCAAGAGGAAAGGCTAGGGCGAGGACGGAAAAGCCGCGACCCTTGCCTCCCCCTCCAGGGGGAGGTGGCACGGCGAAGCCGTGACGGAGAGGGGCCGCCGAGGTAGAGCAATTTCCCGAAAAAACGCGAAAATTTCCCTATTTTGTACTTTTCATTTTCTGTTTCTTGCGTTATAATGTCACGGAATCAAAAATCGGGTCTGCATTTGCAAATCCCGCACATCCAAAAGAGAGACCGCCTTCGCGGTCCCTCACACATTTCATCTCAGGAGGTTACCATGAACACAAAACGTATCCGCAAGTTCTCCGTCGCCCTTGTCTTCGGCATCCTTTTCACCCTTCTTCTTTCGGTGAATGCATTTGCCGCGGACAAGTATGTCACCAAGGCTCTGACGACTGGCCAGGCCGTCGCCGTCACCAACGAATCCACCACAAGCGGGACCACCACCTACACCATGTACAAGTTCACCGTTCCCGCAGGCAAGTATGTCTCCCTGACCTGCGTCTCTGTCGCCGAACGCTATGGAAATGCCACGATTTACACGAAGGCAAACACAGGCAGCTCCTATCGCGTAGCCAGCACCTCTGCTGCAACGAAGGGAAAATCGTGGACGGAAAAGATTGCCCTGGAGCCGGGCACGTACTATCTCTCCTTCTACAACGTGTCCAAAGCGAAGCTTGACCTCGTAACCAGCCCGAACAAGGCGAACTACTGCCGTTCTAAGGCCCAGGCGCTTAAAGCCGGCACGGCTGTCACCATCGTCCAGACTCCGGACACCGACTATGACCGTTGGTACAAGGTTTCCCTTACCACGGCCAAGAAGCTGAAGATTACCTCCAACACCTCGATGTACATCACCGTTTACAACAAGAACGGCGCCCGCTGCCCGCTGGACAGCTACAACAGCA
>CADCQU010000101.1 GCA_902803635.1 uncultured Lachnospiraceae bacterium
GAGAAACCTTACGGGATTCTTACAGAAAACAGTCCACTGGACTGTTTTCTGCACACTGAGGCGTCGCTTCGCTCAGAATGACAAGCCCTTCTCGAGGAAAAACAATACTACTTTAGGGGTTAGCTGAACAGTAACGTAAAAAAGAAGCCCCGCCATACCAGTTCCGGTTTAGCGGGGCTTTTTATATTTTTTGAAAGGGTACCCCCTCTCCGTCACACTTGGCTCCCCCTCCGGGGGAGCTGTCAGTGCCGAAGACACTGACTGAGAGGGGTACGCCGCTCCTCACTCCGCCGCCGCATTTGTCGTCTGGACGGCGTTTTCATTTGCCGAGCCGCTGGGAGTGACCTTGACGATGTAGGTGTTCGCGTCCTCGTAGACCACGGTGCCCATGCTCTTTAAAAAGGCGTCGTTGATGTTGGGGTACTGTTCGTGCTCGTATTTCCCGACATAAATGTAGGAGACGTTGTAGGTGTCGATGACCCTCTGCACGTCCGCCGCATTTGTCGAGGTGTAGAGGGTGTTGATGGCGTCCTTGCGGACGTTGAGCTTGTCAGTACCGCTCCGCCACAGCCACTCGTGGACGTACCAACCCAGGATCGTCGGAAGTCCGGTCGATACGGACACACGCTCGTAGCCGGTGTAGCTGTCGCCGGCGGCCTCGACCATGACCGGCTGCCCGAAAATGTTCGAATTGATCCAGCAAATGGCATCAAAATCTTCCTTGAAGCTCTGCGAGACGTAGACCGAGGCGTCGGTGTGGACGCGCTTCTCGGGGCTTAAATCCGCGCCGAACCAGGACTTGCAGGAAGTAATAATATAGCCCGAGGTAAGGAGGAGGCACGCCGCCAGCACCCCGCAGATAATCCGGAAGACCTTCTTCGAGGTCATGAAGACCCTGACAAGCGAGTAGCCCATGACCATCCCGAAGAGGATGAAGGCCTGGTAGGTCAGCTTGAACATGGTGTTCGCGCGGTAGTAATCGCCTGTATAGATATCCACGACGTAAATGACTTCGGGGAGCAGGACGAGGCCTGCCGCGCAAAGTCCAAGGAGAAGCACCACGAGATCCATCGGATCCATGCGGAAGGGGAGTCTCTTCTTCTTCTCTTCCGCCACAGCCCCCTTCT
Organism: uncultured Lachnospiraceae bacterium; assembly: GCA_902803635.1. Classification (GTDB taxonomy): domain Bacteria; phylum Bacillota; class Clostridia; order Lachnospirales; family Lachnospiraceae; genus Chordicoccus. The sequence goes on from CADCQU010000101.1 coordinate 1,128, forward strand.
TCTCCTCTTCCGCCACAGCCCCCGCCTTCTTAGCAAGCCTCCACTCCAGGAAGAGCTTGATTGCAAGCACGAGGGTCACCGCAAGCGGCAGTCCCCAGAGGATCATGAGCTGGTAGAACATGGTATGGGAGTGCGTCGGCAGGATCTCGCTCGAAATCTGGTCAAAGCCGAGCGTGAACGGCAGGGCCGCGATCGTGCCGATGACGAAGGCCGCGATGGCCTGCGCAGCCATCACGAGGATGAAGGTGAGCGGGCCGCGCTTCTCGCCGTCCTTATCGGAGTCGGCGGCTTTCTTGCCAGGCCCCCAGTAGCGGCGGAGGTTCATGAAGAAGACAACGGCTCCGCCGACCACGAAGTAGATCGGGAAGTCCCAGAAGTTCGTCCAGCGGAAAATGCCCGTGCAGAAGCCGATGAGCACGATCTCGGGACAGAGAACGATGGGCAGCCATTTTTTGACAAATGCGCCGAAGCTCATCTTCTCGCCAGCCCCCGCGGAAGCATTTGCCGCCGCTTCCGCCATGGCGGAAGCATTCGCGGCGTCCGCCGCTGCAGTACTCGCCGCTGCCTGGCCATTTGCCGCCTTCCCGGCCTTGCCGGAGGCATTTGCCGCCGCAGCCGAAGCATTTGCCGTCTTTCCTGCCTTTCCTGCCTTGCCGCCCTTCTGTTTCTTCCCGGAAAAGCCCGCCGCAGACTTTACATTTGCCTTTGTCATCTCCTCGTGCAGCCGCAGGGCGTAGGCGACAGCCGCCGCCACGACAATGACCACGAAAACGATGTTGATGTAGTGCGCGTGAAGGTCGCCGAGGACCGTCGAGTACGCCGGAAACTCATGGATGGTCTTGTCCGGCATGTCCGGGTTGTAGCCGATGAAGCGCGTCGCGTCCGGGAACCAGTAGCTGTACTCCTCGCCGTACATTTTCGCGACGAAGGGCTTGATGATGCCCCAGATGACATACTGGAAATTGCCGCAGTAGGCCACGGCCAGTCCCCCGAGGGCGCCGCCGACGGCCGGGATGGCCTTCGTGCGCTTCGCAAAGCGGCTGCGAAGAAGCTGGTAGACCACCGAGAAGGGCAGCACGAACGAGAACGAGGCGATAGCCGCCCGCATCAGGGTGTAGCCCTCGCCGGCCGTCACGCCGCTCATCTTGATGATGAAGGCTGTCAGGTACTGGCCGCCATAATAGTAGTTGATGGCCTCGCCCGAGAACCACGGGTCAACCGGCGGAAGGTAGGTCGTACGCATCATCGAGGTGATGAAGGCGTAGTCCATGAACTTTTCCGTCCCATACGCCTCCGGTTTGAAGCCGATGATATAGACCCAGATGAGGAAGAGCGCGAGAAACGCTATTTCTTCTATAATAATGAGCTTGAAATCCGCGCCCTTCAAGAGCTCCTTCTGCTTCCCGAAGATGAACAGAAGGACGTTGAGGGCGAGCACAATGATAATAAGCACGATGCACATCGACTGTGCGAACTTCATGATGTGCGCCGAGCTCAGCACGAACATGAGCCAGCCCACCAGCATAATGCCGATGGACTTCGAAAAGAGCCAGCCCCGGTCGTCAAAGCGCCGGAAGACCAGCATCGTAAGGGGCATACAGCAAATGCCCAGCACCAGAATCGTAAACCACCAGGAAAACATACAAAGCCTCCAAATGTCATTTTTTTGGCGGACGCAGAACGGGTCCGCAAAAGTTCATTAAATGTAAGTATACCTTGTTTTTCCCAAAACAGCAACGAAAAAATGGTTAGACTCCATTTGGAATCTAACCATTTTTGACGAATGTACTGACAAGGGTGCCTGTTTTTGTAGCAACGATGTCCAAAGCTGGTTTGTTTAATCAGCCAAAATACCTCTTCAGAAGGCCAGCAAATGCCTTGCCGTGCCTTGCCTCATCGCGGGCCATCTCGTGGACGGTGTCGTGGATGGCATCGAGGTTGAGCGCCTTCGCCCTCTTCGCAAGGTCGGTCTTGCCGGCGGTCGCGCCGTTCTCGGCCTCAACGCGCATCTGGAGGTTCTTCTTGGTGGAGTCGGTGAGGACCTCGCCCAGAAGCTCCGCGAACTTCGCGGCATGCTCGGCCTCCTCAAACGCGGCGGTCTTCCAATATTCGCCGATTTCCGGGTAACCCTCGCGGAAAGCCACGCGGCTCATCGCAAGATACATGCCAACCTCGGTGCACTCACCGGTAAAGTTGGCGCGGAGGTCTTCCATGATGTCCTCGGGAGCACCCTGCGCAACGCCGACCACGTGCTCGGCAGCCCACGTCATCTCGTCATCCTGCTTAAGGAACTTCGAAGCCGGAGCCTTGCAGACCGGGCACTTCTCAGGAGCCTGATCGCCTTCATACACATAGCCACATACCGAACATACCCATTTTGCCATTTTCGTCTCTCCTTTACAAATTTGAACAATAACACCAAACGCCAAGGCTTTTTTCTCTGCCTTTCTTACAAATGTACCATAAATTCCGAACTTTCGCAAGCAAAACTAACGGCAAATGGTTATAGTCAACTAATCGTGAAGTTTCAGTCCAGTTTCCCTAAACCGGAATCAACCAGTAACCGGCGGGCAGAAGATGGGCGGAAGCTCATAGCAAACAGCACTACACGGGGTCGGCGACGTCACGATCACGTCCGTCTCCGCAAAATATACGATTTCAAGCTCCATCTCCATAAATGCCTCTTTCATTTCTTCTCTCCTTCCTTTACTCTGAATCCCCATCGCCGTAGGCGATTAAATTCAGGGATATCGAAATTCGCTCCCGGAGTTAACGCTCATCGAAGCCGTAACGTTCAGTTTCTGTTTCCTGATGGTGGGAAACTTGCACGTGTAGCTTTTCTCTCAACCCACGCAAAAGAGGTATCTTCCGGTATTTGTCCCTACCCTCTGCGCAATAAAAAAGTAGGTACCCTTCGAAAGCTTCACCTTCTCGTCAATCCGGCTCTTCCCGCTCGCGCTGCCCCAGTTCGGCTGGGAGCTCCAGACGGTCTCTCCGCGCGAATTGATGATCTTGTAGGAAATGTACTTCATGTAGGCCGCCGCCTGCACGCGCACCTCTTTGCCCGAAGCAACCTTAAATCGGTAGAAA
>CADCQU010000102.1 GCA_902803635.1 uncultured Lachnospiraceae bacterium
GAGCCGCATGGAATTCTGCAGCTCCGTCAGCTTTGTGACCTCGCGCATCGTCCCGTAGAAAATCTTCCGCTCCCCCCTGTCCTCCAGATAGTAAAACTGCAAATAGAAGCGCCCGACGCTCTCCTCGGTCCGATAGACGCCGAAAATGCCGCTCGCCCCGTTCATGCGGTTCTCGCAGGCGTTCCTGACCATCGTAAAGAACCGGGGCACGTCCTCCGGGACGAAGAAGCGCTGGATATTGTTCAGCCGTATATCGAATTGCGGCACGTTCACGAGGCGGTAGAACTGCTCGTTGAAACGGATGATGTCCACCCTTTCCTTCCCGTCCCAAGAGTAGAAGGCGGTCGCGCCCAGAATGTTGTTGAGCATCGTGTCGCTGTAAATGTTCTCGTCCATGAACTCGCGGATACGGAACTGCTGGTTCGCCTTAAATTCGAATTTCCCATAATCCACGAGGCTTTCGTCGGCGACCAGCCCCTCGAACTCCGCCACCTGCATCGGGCGATAATAATGGTAGCCCTGCACGTAGCTGCAGCCAAGGCCCTCCAGAAACTCCGCCTGTTCCGCCGTTTCCACGCCCTCGACGATGATCGGGATGGCCATGGTCTTCGTCAGATTGATAATGTTCTCCAGAATGTGGATGCCCTTCGTCTCATCCTCCGAGCCAAAGCGCAGGAACTGCCCGTCCAGCTTAATGACGTCCATTTCCAGGTTCCGGAGCATATTGAGGGAGGAATAGCCGCTTCCAAAGTCGTCCATGAGAACCGGGAAGCCGCGGCGGCGAAGCTCCCGTACCACCTCGCCGACCTTCTCCACGTCGGAGGCGTAGGAGGACTCGGTAATCTCCACCTTCAGAATCCCCATCGGAATCCTGTACTCCTGCACCAAAGCTTCCAAAAATTCCACGACATCGATAGTAAAAATATCGATTCGAGAGACGTTGATGGAGACCGGGATCGGCCTGTTGCCGCGGTCCATGAAGGCGCGGAGCCAAATGCAGACCTGCTCCCAGATGTAGCAGTCGAAATCCGTGATAAAGCCATATTTTTCCAGCACCGGTATAAAGCTGTCAGGCAGCCGCATCGTCCCGTCCGTGTTCCGCCAACGTGCCAGCGCCTCGGCCCCCATAATCTTCCCCGTGGAAAGCTTGCACTGCGGCTGCAGGTAAAAGACAAATTCCCGGTTCCGAAGGCCCTGCTGGAAGTCCGAGAGCAGCTGGTACTCCTCGCGGGTGTTGCTCATGATGGACGGGTCGTAGAGGCAAATGCGCGTCCGGAAGTTTCCCTTGAGTCTCGCCCGGGCCAGGGCGGCCTTGTTGAGCGTGTCCTGGATGGACTTGTTCTCCTTGATCATGCAAATGCCGATGGACGGCAGAAAGCCCATCGACTGGCTCTTGCTCCGGATGAGCTGCAGCATTTGCTCGTAAATCCGCTCGATGCGCTCCTTGTCGTACGGGATGAGCATGCAGAAATCGTCGTTTCCCTGATAACAGGCAAGCCCGCCGAAACGGTTCTCCTCCATTTTCAGCATGCTGCCAATCTGCGCGAGCAGAAAATCCCCCATCTCATGGCCGTACCAGCCGTTGAAGAGGCCGAACTCCTCGATGTCAAGGGAGAGGATACACCAGTCCGCCTCCTGGTTCAAACTCATATCGCGGGCGAGGATGAGGAAGGTCTTCTCCTTGAGAAGCCCCGTCAGATCGTCATGGTTAAGCCCGGAGGGATAGGTCGTCACAAGCCCCAGCTTCCGGTTCCGCTGGGACTGGATGTCGAAGACGTAGAAGCGTACGATGCCGGGCGCGAAGCAAAGGATGTCCCCCGAGATGAGCACCTGCTCGACCCAGCGCCACGAGCCGTCCAGCATTTTGTAGCGGAACTGCGCGCTCCGGACCCCCGGCGTATCCGCCTCCGCAAGCCGCACCTCAATCGTAGCCGGATTCATGAGATCCTCGTACACCTGGCGGTCCTCGGCATGGACCATGTACATCTTTGCATACGAATACATCCCCGTGTAGGAGGCGTCAAGGAGCGGGACAAAGTACTTCCCCTCGGTATGGTAAATATTGTGGCAGCGATCCCGGGCAAGGTCAATCTCCACCATCTCGTCGAAGGAGGAATTGTTCAGGTACTCCACCACGGAGACCTGATAGGTGCTTCCCGGAAACGTACGATAAATGCTCATGTTGATTCTCCATGCAAATATCGAAATAATTCAAATGACAAGACCGCTCATTTTTTCGCTAAAAGCTTTGCAAGCGTCTCAAATAGCAGCTCCGGCTCGATGGGTTTTGACAGATGCGCGTTCATCCCGGCCGCGAGCGACTGCTCCATATCCTCCTCGAAGACATTTGCCGTCATGGCGATAATCGGGACGGCCGACGCATCGGCGCGGGACATTTGCCGAATCGCCCTGGTGGCGGAGAGGCCGTCCATAATGGGCATGCGGACGTCCATGAGGATGGCGTCGTAGTGGCCCACCGGGCTGTCCCGGAACATGTCCACGGCCTCCTGCCCGTTCTTCGCGCATTCGAAGAGCATCTCCTCCAGCTCCAGAAGGTCGCCCAGAATCTCCGCGTTCTGCTCGACGTCCTCCGCCATGAGCACCCGGCGGCCGGCCAGGAGATTGTCGGGAGCGGACGCCTCTTCCAGATGGGCAGGCTCTTCCTCTACGTACCTTCGATCCGAGATGCGGAGCGGGAGCGTCACCGTGAAGACGGAGCCGACGCCCTTCTTGCTCTTCACCTCGATCCGCCCGCCCATCATCTCCACGTAATTCTTGGTGATGGCCATGCCGAGGCCGCTTCCGCCGTAGTGGTTCGTGGTCGTCGAGTTCTCCTGCGAGAAGGCCTCGAAAATCTTCGGGATATACTCCTCGTCCATGCCGATGCCGGAATCGCGCATCGAAAAACGAAGGACGCCCTTCCCGTCCACGATCCGGACCTGCTCCACCAAAAACTCCACCTTTCCAGGCGGCTCGGTAAACTTCACGGAATTTCCCAGGATGTTGATTAAAACCTGCCTAAGTTTCATGTCGTCGCCAAAATAATAGTCCGCCACCGCCCCGACGACGCGGTTTTCGTAGGTGAGGCCCTTGTCCTGGCACTGGCTTAGGATCATGACGTTCACGGAATCCATGAGGTCACGAAGCAGGAATTCCTCGTCCCGGAGGGTCATCCGACCGGACTCAATCCGGCTCATGTCGAGGATGTCGTTGATGAGCCGAAGGAGGTGCCTCGCGCTGAGCCCGATCTTCTCCAGCTGGTCGCGGGTCTTTGGGGAAAGCTCCGGATTGCGGAGGGCCATGTTGTCAAGGCCGATAATCGCGTTCATCGGCGTGCGGATCTCATGGCTCATGTTGGAGAGGAAGATGGTCTTCGCGCGGCTCGCCTCCTCCGCAACGGCCTTCTCAATCTCCGTCTCGCGTTCGCGCTTCTGCGTCAGCGCATACATGTCGAAGAGGAGGAGGAGCGCGGCCACGATGAGGGCAATCTGCACAAAAATGCTCACGTCAAGGGAGCGTTCAATGCCCGAAAGCTGCGTTTTGACGAAGACGTCCACGCCCGCCTTGTCAACGGTATGGATATCCTGCGCTTCCCCCTGGATATGCTCCATAAAATGATCCTGGATGGAGACGGCGGCTTTCTCGATGGCGATATCCGCCGACTGGCTCATCCACACGCTGGACGTGAAAATGATGAGACCGAGGAGGACGATCCAGACGACCGTGGAGCGCCCGAGGCGCTTCTCCTTATCCCTCTTCAAAAGGAAGCGGAAAACAACGAAGCCCAGAAGCCCCCAGGCAGCCAGAATCAGGTAGGATTCCGTTGCAAGGGTTTTTACAGAAAGAATATTTGGAATCAAGAATTCCAGCGCAAAAAGGAGCGAGATGGCCACGCCCAGTACGGCCATGACTTTAAAGCGCTTGTTCCCCCTCTTCCGTGCTGCCTTGAAGGCGGCCGCCGAGGCGAAGGCGTAGGCAATCGTCGCGCCCACGGTGGTGACATCCACAATCCAGCTGATCGCCGTCCGCCCAAGGAGCGGAACGAGGACGGATACCCCCAAAATACACAGAATCGCCCGTCTTGGAACATTGTTTTCATCCAGCTTCGCAAGGCCTTTCGGAAGAAGACCGTCCTTCGCAACCGCCCCGATGAGGCGGCTTAAGGCGATATAGTTGCCGATAATGCCCGTAAAAATGCCCGCGAGGGCCGCCACGCCCAAAAGGATTGAGCCCAAATCCCCGAGGGCGGCATTTGCCGAAAAGAACGTGGGGGTGCTGGCAAGGCCGGTATGCTCCCCAAGGTGAAAGATATAGGCCACCCAGTCCGCGCGGCCCTCCGGGAGGGCTGTGACCGCAAGGAGGGCAAGAAGTGCGTAGACAAGCCCCGCCGCAAGAAGGGCGGCGGCCATGATGGCAAAGCTCCGCTTCAAGGGGAAGCGGGCCTCCCCGGCCGAGTGCGTGATGGACTCAAAGCCCACGTACGCCCAGGGCGCGAGGGCGAAGATGGTCACGGTCCCCGCAAAGGAACCCTCCGTTGGCGAGAAGGCCGGGGTAAAGGAGGCCGCGTCCGGACGACCCATCGCAGCCGCAAAGCAAAAGACTACCCCGGCAAAGAGAAGGACGGCCATGACGATCTGCGTGTGCTCCGCCAATTTACGCCGGATCGTCAGAAGCGCACCCAAAAGAATCGCAATGACCGAGAGAAGAATCTCCCCGAGGTAGACATCAAAGCCCGCGACCTCGTAGTGGAAGCCGAACTGAAAGAGATCCCCAAAAAGCGTCCGGGCGATGAGCGGAAGGGCCGTCGCATTTGCCCAGAGGATTGTAATATACGTAAGGATGAGGAACCAGGCGTTCAGGAAGCCATGGTCATAGCTGAAATAGCGCTTCGTGTACGTATATGTTCCGCCTGCATCCGGAAATTCCTGCATCAGGTAGTGGTAGTTTGCCCCGATGACCAGCATCACGAGGGCCCCAAGGCCGATGCCGATGGCCGTCCCCACCGGTCCCGCAATTGGCAGGAAGGTGGTTCCGGGCATGACAAAGGAACCCCAGCCCACGCTGCAGCCAAAGGCCAGGGCAAAGGCGCCAAATGCAGATAAATACGGCTTGCCGTTTCCCGCCTTAGCCTTCATAGCTCCGGATTCCCTCCGTCGTGATTGCATAAAGCCTTGCGACCTCCTGCAGCTTCTCCTTCACCTCGGCGTCGGATAGCTTCCTTGGATTCCCCGGACGGAATTCTTCCGAGAGCACGCATGCGGCCTCGTAAAGCCCCGTGAGCGCCAGGTTCCCGCACACGCCCTTGACGGCATGGGCGGTCTCGAAGATTTTCTGCGCATCCATCGTCTCCCCGGCCGCGAGCAGCGCATCCACCACCCCGCCCTGTGCGAACCTGCGGATGTGCTTGTCAAGGAGCCTGTCCATCCGAAGGATGCGAATCGCCTTGTCATAATCCCCGCCGATGTTGTCATATAATTCTTTTACTGTCATGGTTTTTTCCTCGTTTTTATATATTTGGTTCGGGTATCAAAACACCCGATTTACGGATTCCTTCGTGCTTTCGTACAGCACAGCATAAGCTCGACAACGGAAATCAAAGATTTCCGGTCTCACTTATTCCACAATCCTGTCTTATAATTTACGTCGTAACCAGCTCCCTCTTCAGAAGCTCCTCGAAC
>CADCQU010000103.1 GCA_902803635.1 uncultured Lachnospiraceae bacterium
CTGGGCTGCCGAAAATGTCGCGTACTATTTCGACGGCAAGACCTACGAGTATTTCACGGAAGCCGCAAAGGCGTGGAAGAAGGCGGTCGAAAACAACGGGACCTTTGGCCTCCTGGCCGACTGGGACGACGGCCGGCGCAAGGTTTCCGAAGGCAAGCACGTGACCATCGAGCTCAACGGCCATGTCTTCACGCGCCGCAAGGGCAAATGGGCCAACGACGGGGAGGTACTCTGGGTCGGAGAAAACGCGACGCTGACGGTCTACGGCGGCACGAAGGAGGATCCGACGCTTGGCTCCGGAATCCGCCATGTCGAGAAGGCCTATGTCCCGTACCCTGGCGATGATTTCCACCGCCAGAACGTGACATTCTATGGCGGCATGATCCACGGCGGCAACAGCTCCGATGGGGCGGGCGGCATCCACATGAAAGAGGGTGCGAAGGTCTATCTCTACTACACGACCGTGGCCGGCAACCGCGCCGAACAGACCCTCAACATGGACGGGTATGGCGGCGGTGTCATGATGGATGGTGATGACGGCTATCTCTACATGGACCACAGCACGATCTCCTACAACTATGCCTTCAACGACGGCGGCGGCGTCTATATCAACAATGGCTGTGACCGCTGTGCAATCGAGATGGTACAGAGCCATATCGACTACAATACGGCCGACGACAACGGCGCGGGCATTTACGTGGGCGGCGAAAACTTCCGCCTGATCGGTGACGCGAAGCAGGTCATGAACCCGGAATCCATCACGAACTGGAACGACCCCGCGCTTGGCAGCTCCGTCTCGCACAACTTCCTCATAGACAGCGACTGGTATGCGGGCGGCGGTGCCGGCGTGCACCTTTTTGATGACATTGCCTACGTGAGCGGGATTAACTTTATCGACAACTACGCGGACGGCGACGGCGGCGAAGGCGGCGACGGCGGAGCCATTTTCATCCGCGAGGAGAACGTCACGATCCGCAACTGCAATATTGTTGACAATTATGCAAATGTCCTCGGCGGGGGCATCAATAATTACAACGATTTCAACACCATCGACAGCTGCACGATTTACCGGAATTTCGCGGCCGATACCGGCGGCGGCGGTGGCGGTGTTTACACCGAGAAGTACAACGACATCTCGCTCTCCGGGACGACGATTATCCGCGGCAACTCCTCGGAGAGCTATGATGACGACAATATGTACCTGCCGGGCTCCGACAGCTCCAGTACGAGCGCCTTTATCATTCCGGCCCTCAAAAATGGCGCGGACGTCCACATCCGGCTCGGCAAGAAGCACATGAAGAATAAGGTTTCCACCTTCGGCACGTACCGGGACGAGTTTTACACCTACGACAATGATCCAAACAAATATATTGTCTGGGATCGGAACACGCACTATCTGAAGGTGAGCGACACGAAAACCGAGACCCCGCGCGAGATCTTCCATCCGGACGAGGGAAAGCACACGCAGACCGTCCCCGGCGGCTATACGGTGGGGGGCCAGACCTACGAGCTCTTGAAGGGCGTCACGGATTTCTGGACAAATGACAACACGACGCGGGACTTCACGACGGTTTTCTATTACTCCGACGGATATTTCATGGGCGATTCCATGAAGTACAACACCCACCTCGCCACCATGTCCTGCATTTTAAATGGTGCGGGCGGCAACTCCAATGACTACGGCTGGGGCGACGATCCGGAGATGTACGTGGACAAGTCCAACAACTTCCGGCAGCTCATGAGCGATATCGGCATCCGGGACGAGGACATTTACATCAATGACTTTTATGCGCTGAAGCCCGGTGTCGATACGATCGGCGTGGGCCTCGCCAATAAGACGCTGCCCGACGGGAAGACGCTCGTCATTGTCAGCGTGCGCTCGCTTGGCTACGAGGCCGAGTGGGTCTCCAACTTTACCATCGGTACCGAGGGCGAGGCCCAGGGCTTCTCCTCCGCCGCGACGCAGATCATGGCCGAGCTTTCCGCCTACCTTACCCGTTACGGGCTTGACGGTGCCGGCGAGGACGTCAAATTCTGGATCACGGGCTATTCCCGCGGCGGTGCGGTCTCCAACCTTGTCTCCAAGCGCGTCGTGGATACCTACGACCCGGACGGAACGCGTATTTACGCCTACCCGATGGCGGTCCCGATGGGCGGGGTGGAGAGCGCGATCGTTCCAGGCAACAACTACGGCTGCATCCACAACACCATCAACCAGAACGACCTCATCACCTATATGGGCACGACGGAAATGGGGCTGATCCGCTACGGCGTGGACCATTATGTGCCGGGAAATCCCGAGACCAACGCGACGATAGCCGATTGGAACAGAAACAAGGTTCCCGAGGAAAATTATGCATGGAATGTCGGGACGAGCGAGTATAAGACCTACCGCGACAGGATGCTCGAACACGCCGCCGCGATCGCGCCCGAGCTCGTCTTCGACGACTATTTCCATCGGGCGACCGTCAACTACGTCACCGGGGCGGCCCTCAAGAATTTTGGCTGGAAGATGGTGGACGAGACAGGCAACGGCGGCTGGACCACGGAATCCTTCGTGCGCCTTTTCCTGCAAAAGCTGCAGGAGTATGCGCTGAGTTTTGCGGAGGACGGCGACTACCGTACCGCGTATGCAGGCACGGTGGTGGCAAATGGCCGGACCTTCCAGCAGGCGCTGGCCCTTCTGGTGCGGCTTGCATTTGCCAAAGCCCCTGAGGACCTCGAAGGCATTATGGGGGTTTTTGGGGGACTCATCAATCGCCTGAGCATGAAGGAGCTGGCAAATGCCTACAGCGCCGTCACGAAGTACAGCGCGCCTTCGGTCGTCTCGGAGTCCGTCTCCTTCCGGTCGGTTTCCAACATGGTCTGGAAAAAGATAACCACGCTTAGCTCGGAGGACGAGGCCGCCGGGTACCACGCCATTTCCGAATACCTGACGGACGAGGAGATGAAGGAACTGGAAAGCTGCTTCGACGCCCTGATGCTGCCGGTCTTCGAGCTGATCGCGAAGGACTATGACAAATATGACCAGGACCTGATCGGGACGATGGCGTACAATGCCGTGAACCTCATCACGAACCATTACCCGGAGACGATGATCGCGTGGCTCCGCGCCTACGATCCCTTCTTCGCGGAGGACCTCTCCATCGTGGAGATGGACCCGCCCGTGATGAAAAAGCCCGGCAGCATCGCCGTGCTTATCCGTGACAAGGACGGAAATGAAAACACCATCAAGCCCGACGGCTCGGCGATCGAGGTTGAAAGCACCGATTCCGTCCTGGTGTATACGGTCGGTGAAAACGGGGAGAGCAACCTCGACACCGGCGAGGCCATTTACTACAAGGTAGAAGACAAAGACGACTACTGGCGCGCCATCTCAAAGCCCCTTGCCGTTGGAGAGCTCTTTGCAAAGGCTGGCTCCGAGGACGAGGTGCTTCTGAAGATAATGCCTATGCATTACAGCATGCATGCCGAGGAGAAGGAGCAGGAACTCGTCCTGAAGCTCAAGGAGCCTGCCCCCGTGGATCCGCCAGCCGTTCAGGAAAAGGTTGTCTCCGTTTTCGATACGGAGCTTACCCTTCCGTACGGAACGAGCGAGAGCGAGATCCCGGGCGCACTGCCCACGACCCTCTTCGCGTACCTCGAGAGCGGCAAGCTGGTGACCGTGGACGTTCGATGGACGAGGATTTCCACGACCGATGCCGACCCGGAGCGCGTCCGCAGATATCGTGTGTCGGGAGAGCTTGTGTCGGATAAATACGATATAAGCGAAGTCACGCCGAGGGGCGAGATTACCCTGCTGGGGCGCCCGCGGACCGAAATTCCGTCGGCCAGCATCGACTCCGGCAGCTATACGGGTATTTTAAATGTCTCGCTGATTGCGGAGGAGGGAGCGAAAATTTATGTCGCCCGGCCCGAAATCGATGAGGAAACCAGCTATGCCGATTTGGAGAACGCCTCCTTTGCGGCTTACGAAGGACCAATTACATTGAACGAATATGACAAGACGCTCTATCTCGTCGCCTATGCCCAAAAGGACGGTCTTGCACCGAGCGACATCGTTGTCTATAGCTACGAGCTGACAAAGCCCGAGGTCCAAAAGCTCGGCGCGGCCCCGGCTATGATTGCGGAAAATGGCAATGTGGAGTGCTGGTACAGCTTTGAGATTGTGAAGCACTACGAAAAAGAGGAGGAAAACGTCGTCGAGGAGGAGGCCGTTCCGCTTCAGTATTTTGCCGATGAAGCCTGCACGAGACTTCTGGAGACAGACGAGGTCGTCCTGCCCGCCTTCGTGAAGGCCTCCTATACGATGAGCGGCGAGACAGACCCCAACCTTGCCGGACTTGGCTTTGCGGAGCCGGTGACTTACAATGGGCTCCAGATGCTCGGCGTCCAGGCAATCGCGGATTCGACGGAGCTGCGCGTCCTCACCGTCGTCGATTCCCGCATCCTCCGCGATGCGACGGACTATGGCTATCTCTTTGCCGACACCGACGAGGAGGAAGAGGAGGAACAGCTGACATTTGCAAATGCGAAGAAACGGGTCTCCTTAAAAGGAACGACCAACAGCATGGAGGGCGGCTTCGGC
>CADCQU010000104.1 GCA_902803635.1 uncultured Lachnospiraceae bacterium
ATGCCCGCATCGCCTCCATCCTCCGCCTTGCAGGACGAAATTTATACTTCGCATCTTTCCTAAGTTATTTTCGAACAGCTCCTAAGGCACGGACTGTTTTACGCACACATGGACACCTTCGATCGAAGGGCGATTTAATTGTGCAACGCCCGTTACAGTTCAGGATCACCTGAACTGTAACGGAAATCTTCACCACGAAAACTTTTCATTCGGAGCGAAAGGAACGACCGTGAAATTATTAGTCCTTGCTGACGAAGAGCGCAGCTATTATTGGGATTACTTTGATCCGAAAAAGTTCGAAGGGATTGACCTAATCCTCTCCGCCGGGGACCTCAAGGCGGAGTATCTGGAATTCCTCGTCACCCTGACGGGAATTCCGGTACTCTACGTCTGCGGAAACCACGACGATTACACCCGCCGTGCGCCGGAAGGCTGCACCTGCATTGAAGATAAAATATATAATTTCTTCGGCCTGCGCATTGTAGGTCTTGGCGGCTCCATGCGCTACAAGGACGGCGAGAATGACAACATGTACACCGAGCAGGACATGCGACGCCGCTGCCACCGCATGAGCCTCCTTGCGTCCATGAAGAACGGCTTCGACATCCTCTTAACGCACGCCCCGTGCCGCGGCTATGGCGACCTCGACGACCTCCCGCACCGCGGCTTCGAGTGCTTCAACGATCTTCTTGACAAATGGAAGCCGCCCTACATGCTGCACGGACACGTCCACAAGGCCTACGGGCATTTCCAGAGTGAGCGGCAGCACCCCTCGGGAACGCTCCTCATCAACGCCTGCGGCTCCTATATTCTGGACATCCCCGACCAGGCCTTCCCGGACTACGGCCACACCGGGGCCAGAATCTACGACCTCTACACCCACTTCAAAATCAAGACCGGACGGGGGTGTAAGTAGAGTTAATTTCCTCTTGCCTCCCCCTCCAGGGGGAGGTGGCACGGCGTAGCCGTGACGGAGAGGGGCGCCACGCTAAAGCAGCGAACAAACTATCAACCATAACCCAAAAAGCCGGACGCTATCCCATCACGAGCAGCGTCCGGCTTTCTTTTTTCTCATTCTTCATCGCGAGGCACCCCCTCACCTCGCCCCCGTATTCTCCTCCACGAGTGCCCAGGCCACGTTGATCGCGTGGTCGCCGCAGCGTTCAAGGTCCGTGCAGACATCGACGTATACGATGCCCGCCATCGGCGTGCAGGTGGACGTAAGAAGCCGGTCCGCGTGCGCATTGATGCTGTGGCGGTACCAGTCATCGACCTCCTGCTCCAGCTGGTCAATCTCCTTGAGCCTCGAGAAATCCTCGGTACTGAAAATCTCGAGGGACACGCGGATGCTCCGGAGCGTCCTCTTACCCAGCTCCGAAAGCTCGGAGGAGCCAATCTCGGAAATGACCGAACCCGTGGCCTCCAGCTTGGGGACATACTCCACGATGTTCTGGGCATGGTCGCCGATACGTTCCAGGTTCGAGGCAATAAGGAGAAGCTTCGAGACGCGGAAGGAGTCCTTCTCCGACAAAGGTCTTGATCGCAGCGCAATCAGCTCGTCGCTGATGACGTGTGTCAGGTGGTCAATCGTCTTTTCGCGGGCAAGAACCCTTGCGAGCACCTTCTCGTCCCTCTCAAAGAAGTATTCCATCGAGCTTTCGAGGTTTTCCATGGCAATCTGGCCCATGCGTTTGACCTCCATGACCGACTGGCGGACGGCCACGGTGGGAAGGACGGTGTCCATGTTCACCATGTACGCAAGCTTCTTCTCCTCGCGCATCTGCGCCTCCTCGGGAAGATCCGGCAGGATTTTCATGGCAATCTTCACGAAGGTCCTCTGGAGAGGCAGGCCACAGAGCACCGCGATGATGGCGAAGCAAGTGTGCGTATTCGCAATCTGGCGGCCAATATCTCCCGGCGAGAGGCTGCACAGCAGAGTCAGAATCTGTGGCACAAGGTTGATAAGAACGATAATCAGCACCGCGCGGAAGAGATTGAAAATCAGGTTCAGCATGGCGGTACGCTTTCCGTCACGGTTGGTCGTCATGGCGGCCAGAAGGTTCGGCGTTACCGAGCCGATGGCCGCGCCGATAAGGAGGTAGACCGCCGTCCCGTAGCCCAGAAGC
>CADCQU010000105.1 GCA_902803635.1 uncultured Lachnospiraceae bacterium
AGGTAATATTCGCAAAGTTAACGGGATTCTTCGTCGCTTCGCTCCTCAGAATGACAGAAAATCGTTGTATTGTGGGCTAACCGTACAGTTAGCATACTTTACGTTTATCCGTACAGGAGGTAGTTTATGGAAGCTTTAGTATTAAGCAGCGGGGGGCTCGACAGCACGGTCTGTCTGGCACTCGCGGTGGAAAAATACGGTCCTGCAAATGTCCTCTCGCTTTCCATCTCTTATGGGCAAAAGCATGACAAGGAGTTGCTTGCTTCGGCAAATGTAGCCGCCTTTTACGGCGTGAAACATTTGTCGCTGGATCTGGGAGAAATATTCAAGGACAGCCAATCCTCTCTCATCCAGGGAGCGTCCGAGGAGATTCCGGAGGAGGCGTATGCGGAGCAGCTCAAGACGACCGCCGGAGCACCCGTGAGTACCTATGTCCCCTTTCGAAACGGCCTCTTCCTCTCTTCTGCCGCCGCGCTTGCGCAAAGCCATGGCTGCAAGGTTGTTTACTACGGGGCGCACGCGGACGACGCGGCCGGAAATGCCTATCCTGATACGAGCGTTGCCTTCCACCAGGCTATGGCCGAGTCCATTTATCTGGGTACCGGCAAGGATCTGACAATTGTTGCTCCGTTCATTGCAAAGACGAAGGCGGACGTCGTGGCCGAGGGAATCCGGCTCGGCGTACCATTTGCCTTAACCTGGAGCTGCTACAACGGCCGTGAAAAAGCCTGCGGCGTCTGCGGGACCTGCCGGGACCGCCTCGCGGCCTTCCAGAAAAACGGCATCCAGGACCCAATTGAATATGAGACACTCGTGCCGTAGGCGATGAGGGGCGATGAAAAGTGACGAAGAATCCCACCAATTTTGCGAAAAAACTTACGGGATTCTTCGCTTCGCTCAGAATGACAAGCTTTTCACGAGAAAAAACAGTCGGATTTTTGGGGTCACCTAAGAGTAAAACGAAAGAAGCAAATGGAAAGCAGCGTAACACGAAACATTCGGAGGGACTGATTGGATGCCAAATGAACTATTATTTATCGGGGGAATACTGTTTTATCTGGGGTGCGTGGTTCTTTTCTACAAGCTCTTCGGGAAAAACGGCCTCTTTATCTTTTCCGTCTTTGCGACAATTCTGGGGAACATCGCGGTCTGTAAAAATGTAGACATCTTTGGAATTTCGACGACGGCGGGAAATATCCTCTATGCCTCCACCTTTTTAGTGACGGACATCCTGTCGGAGAAATATGGGAAGAAGGAGGCCACCAGGGCCGTCAAATACAGCTTCACGGTGATGCTGCTTTGGCTTGTCGGGACGCAGCTCATCCTCTGGTTTTCGCCAAATGCGAACGATTTCGTGGACGGGAGCCTCAAGGTTGTCTTCGGCCTCGTGCCGCGGATTACGATTGCAAGCGTCATCGGCTACATTTGCAGCCAGACCATCGACGTCTTCCTCTACCACTTTATCTGGAGCAAGACGGGGAACGGACCGAAAATGCTCTGGCTCCGGAACAACGGGAGCACGCTTATAAGCCAGGCGGTGGACACGGTTGTGTTCGTGACCCTCGCTTTTTTGGGCACATACCCGACGGAGGTTTTTATCAGCATCCTGTGGACGACCTACGTTTTCAAGGCCATCGTCGCGCTTGCGGATACGCCGTTCATCTATCTTGCAAGAAAGCTGAAGCCGCTGGAGGATTGAGGAAAGAAAGGAAAGAAAATATGCGGGAGAAGGAAAATCTGACAAAGCTTGGCAGCGGACGCACGGAGTATTCCATGGACTATGATCCGGGCGTTTTGGAATGCTTCGCCAACAAGCACCCGGACAACGACTATTTTGTCAAATTCAACTGCCCGGAATTTACGAGTCTATGCCCGATCACGGGGCAGCCGGATTTTGCGACCATCACCATCTCCTACGTTCCGGACGAGAGGCTCGTGGAGAGCAAATCCTTAAAGCTCTATCTCTTCTCGTTCCGTAACCACGGGGATTTCCATGAGGACGTGGTCAATATAATAATGAAGGATCTGATTCGCCTCCTTGATCCCAAGTACATCGAGGTCTGGGGGAAGTTCCTGCCGCGCGGCGGCCTTTCCATCGACCCCTACAGCAACTATGGCAAGGCCGGGACGCGCTGGGAGAAGGTGGCCTTCGACCGCCTCGCCTCCCACGACCTCTACCCCGAAAAAATTGACAATCGCTAAAATCGTTGGCCAGCGTTCCTTCCCTTGCTTCACATGTACCTTGCGAGCCTGAAAAAATTTCCAATCTATAAGACGAGGTCACAGCATTTTCTGTTGAAAATGCTGTTATTTTATTGGAAAATATTTGGCAAAGACCCCGAAATACGGTATACTTTTCCTATAGATCTATTGGAATAAGTTCCACCTGTACGGTTGAACGCATAAAAATGGACATCATCCATACGAAAGGCTTGTCATTCTGAGCGAAGCGAAGAATCCCCTTAGG
>CADCQU010000106.1 GCA_902803635.1 uncultured Lachnospiraceae bacterium
CTTACGGGATTCTTCGCTTCGCTCAGAATGACAAGCCTTTCACGATGCGGACAAGCCTTTATCAGCAGGGTCACCTGAACTGTAACCCGTTTCCGAGTCGCCGTTTCAGGAAGTCATGGTCGGCATTTGACGAAGGGGAGAAAATGTGGTATAAGCAGTGGAGAAGGGTTCCGTAAGTTTGGAGAAGCAGATATGGCAAATGTTATGCCTGCTTTACGAAAGGGGCTGACAAGGAGGGAAGCATGGAGGCGAAGAGAAGGAGGCTGGAGACAAATCTTTACATCAGCGGACTTGCCTTTATTTTCCTTGGCCTGTGGGCGTTGGTCAAGGTCTGCGTGAATATTGTTATGGAGCTGATTGAGGAAATTGCGGCGGTAAGAGCCGGGCTTGCGGAAGAGGACGTGGATGTGGCGGAGATTATCGACACTTTGGGACGGGAAGAGTTTGAAAAATGGGTTGCGGAGAATATTATGATACAGATTTTGGGTCTTGTTGTTTTTAGCCTGATCGTGATCCTCTTCCATTTGCTCATTGGACGTGCGGCGATGCTTGATGCGCGGGGGAAGAGGAAAAACTGTTTCTACCTGGGTTTCATCTTTCTGTACCTGTTCATAGATATTGCCTCGTACGTGGTAAGCATCGGCAAGCCGGATGCATTTGACTGGACGGACCTTCTTTCCATTTTGATTGAGTCGACGACGGTTTTTTGCTTGGCGGTGATTTTCGTGTCCGCCGTTCAGCTGCGTAAGATTAGGAAGCAGGCAAATGCAGACCCGCCTAAGGAGGGGGGAGCTGTTGCCGGGGAAGGCCCTCTCAGTCAGCGCCTTCGGCGCTGACAGCTCCCCCTGAGGGGGAGCCAAGGGGAGCGGCGGTTTTTTGGGGATGGTGGTTCTCATGAGGAGGGAACTGTGGTTTTATATGAGAAAGAAAGGGAGGGGTTGGCGTTATGCAGGAAGATTTCCATTATTATGCAACCTATTGTGCGGCGTTTTTGGCGGGGTTTTCGCATGAGGAGAGCGTACGGATCGCGTATGCGGACAATTTTGTGGACTGCTGCACGGAAAGCTACCTTATTAAGGTGCGCGGGCCGCTGGAGGCGGCGACCACCCAGAGCCAGCCGGAGCTGGTGGCCATCAAGGCGGACGTCCTTGCCCTCCAGAAGATCACCCGTATCTGGGCATCCTTCCATTTTCTGCCCTACGACCTCTACGCGGAGCTTGAAGGGAGGCATTCCAAAAAGTACATGGATAAGTACAGGCTCATTTGCAGGCCCAACGGCGACCTTCTGGTCGATACGGTGCATTTGGCAAATGGCAAGGGGCTGGAGGCCGTGGGCATTGCCATGCATATCCTCTCGGATACGTGGGCGCACACCTACTTCGCGGGGACGCCTTCGCTTGTCATTAACAATGCCACCCGCTTTTACGATCTGACAAATGGCGAGCCGAAGGAGCTGGTGTTCAGCCATAATCCCGCGATTTCGGAGGATTTGGAGAAGGGGCATTATATTAACACGCCAAATTTGACGGAGGAGAACTCCATCATGGTGCTGGGACACGGAAGGGCCGGGCATTTGCCGGATTACAGTTTCTTCCGATATAAATATCTGCCGGCGTGGGCGGATTACGAGGAGGTTGTCAAGGACAATCCCGCCGATTACTACTGCGCGTTCTGCCAGATGATCTATGCTCTGAAGTTCCTCCGAGGAAGGAACGAAGGGGTTCAGAAGAAGGGCTATAACGAGTTGACGGAGTTTGAAACGGATGCCTGCGAGAAAACGGCGGAGTTTCAAACGAATGCCTGCGGGGAGACGGCGGAGCTTCACAAGGATATCTTCGATGCGGCTTTGGAGTTTCAAAAGGATACCTACGACGAGGCGGCTGCGGAACCGTACCGGGAGAGAATTATGGGGATTCTTGAAAAGAGGCAGCTGTCCGGGTCGGAGGACTGGAAGGCCTTCGGGGAGGAACTGTCCGGGGAGACGGTGCCTGCATTTGACGAATTCGCCTTTGAGAAGGAATATGTGGAGGCGGCCGACAAGGGCGGAACCTTCCTTGGAAGGTTTTGCGAGGCGGCCAGCGCACAGAAGGCCATGGTGACCAACCGAATCTGCAAATCCGGGAGCAAGCTGGCCGGAATCAGCGTTGAGCAGGTCGGTGAACGGCTCGCGGCAAGAGCGGAAAAGAGGGGGAAGGAAGAGTCGGCGGAAGTTTCCGCGCGTCCGATTGGCGAGAGGCTTGCGGCTAGAGCCGAGGAGAAGCGGATTGAGGAGGCGGAAGGGGTTTCCAGGGAGTCGCTTGGAAGGAAGCTGGTTGTGAGGATAGATAAAAAGAAAAACGAGGAGGAGGCGGAATGACCTTCAGACAGCGATTTTTAAGGGGGCTCTCCGGCGTTCTGCTTGTCCTTGCCGCCCTCTCGCTTGTTTTCAGCGGTGAACGAGGCTATTATTTTATGCTTCTGGGGCTGGAACTCATTTTGATTGGCAAAGCGATTGAGATCCTGGTTTTCTATATCCAAATGGCAAGGCATATGGTGGGGGGGATTTTTTATCTTTACGAGGCCTTACTGCTCCTTGATATAGGCATCTTTACTCTCGTTCTGGTGGATCTGCCTCGCGGGATCGCGATGCTGTACCTCAACGGAGGCGTGCTCCTCTCTGGCGTGACCGACCTTCTGCGGGCGCGGGATTGGAAGCGGATGGCTCTCAGACGGTGGAAGTTTATGATGGTTATTGGCGTTTCAAAAATCATCTTTGTTCTTACGAGTCTGTCGTACCTGCATTCTCCGTATATGCTTACGCTGATTTATGCGGTGGGTCTGGCCTACTCCGGCGTCGTGCGTGTGGTTACCTCGTTCCAGAAGGTGGAGCTTATGTATGTGGGGTGACGGAGGGAAAAAGCCTGTCCTTCGGAGGAAAATCCGAGAGGACAGGCTTTTTTGATGCCGATTTACCCAAGCAGCTCAAGGAGCTCGTCGCGGCTGATGCGGGCGGAGCCGACAGCCTCGGCGGAGAGGATGTCGTCGGCGAGGGCCTTTTTCTTCTCCTGGAGCTCGAGGATGCGGTCCTCGATGGTGTTCTTCAGGATGAGGCGGTAGACGGTGACCACCTTTGTCTGGCCGATGCGGTGGGCGCGGTCGGTGGCCTGGTTCTGGGCGGCGGCGTTCCACCACGGGTCGTAGTGGATGACCACGTCGGCCCCGGTGAGGTTGAGGCCGGTGCCGCCGGCCTTGAGCGAGATGAGGAAGACGGGAATATCGTCCTGGTTGAAGGCCTTGACGAGGCGGGCGCGTTCCTCCTTGGGGGTTGCGCCGGTAATCTTGTACCAGGCAATGCCCTCGGACCGAAGGTCTTCCTCCAGAAGCTCGAACATGGAGGTGAACTGTGAGAAGAGGAGAACCTTGTGCTCGCCTTCGACCGCGCTGCGGACGAGGTCGATGCAGGCCTCGCGCTTGGCGGACTCGCCGTTGTAGTTTTCCATCAGAAGGCGCGGGTCGCAGCAGAGCTGGCGGATGCGGGTGAGCTCAGCCAGAATCTGGATGCGGCTCTTGCCAAATTCCTCCTCGCTCTTTGCGCGGAGCTCCTTCTTTAAGCGGACCACGCTGGCGTCGTAGAGCTTCTGCTGCTCGCCGCCCTTCTCAAAGGCCGCGTAGCGGACCTCCTCCAATTTGTCGGGAAGGTCGGTCAAGACCTCCTTCTTCGAGCGGCGGAGAATGAAGGGCGTGACCATCCGGTGCAGGCGTTCTTTGGCATACTCGTCATCGGACTTTACAATCGGCATTTCGATGTCGGAACGGAACTCATTGTAGCTGTAAAGGAAGCCCGGCATCAGGAAGTCGAAAATGCTCCAGAGGTCGCTGAGCTTGTTCTCGATGGGCGTGCCCGTGAGGGCGAAGCGCGTCCTGGCCTTGAGGAGCTTGACGGACTTAGCGGCCGCGGTCGTCTGGTTCTTGATGTACTGCGCCTCGTCCACAATCGCGAAGCGGAAGGTACGGTCCTTGTACTCCGCGAAATCGCGCTTTGCGTAGTCGTAGGAGGTGATGAGGACGTCGAAGTCGTCCGCACCGGCGATAAGGGTGCGCCTCTCCGCCGCCGGGCCGACGACGGGGAGGGTGCGGAGCGCGGGGGCGAAGCGGGAGAGCTCGTCCTGCCAGTTGTAGACGAGCGAAGCCGGACAGACAATGATGGAAGGGCCGGCATTTGCCTCCTCCGCAAGGACGGAAAGGAGCACGGCGATGGCCTGCAGGGTCTTGCCAAGGCCCATGTCGTCCGCGAGGATCCCGCCAAAGCCATAGGTATCCAGAGTGCGCAGCCAACGGTAGCCTGTAATCTGGTACTTTCGCAAAATGCCCTTGAGAGTGGGCGGTACCGGGAAGTCCGCGTCCGAGACGGTCTTGAATTCCTTGATCAGGGACTTAAAATGCCTGTCGCGGTCAGAATAGACATCCTGCATGGATTCCAGCATCCGATCAAGGTAGAGCGCCCGGAAGGCCGGAATTTGCATTTTCTCCTGGATGAGGGACTTCGGGGCAAGGTGCAGCGCGTCCAGAAGCTCGTTCATTTGCCGGATCGCCTCGTTGTCCTCGATGCCGACGAAGTCGCCATTTGTCAAACGGACATATTTCGCCTTCCGCCGATATCCATTTAGAATTTCAAGAAGCTCGTCCGGCGTGAACTCCTCCGAGGTCAGCGAGATGTCCATGAGGCCGCTCTCCAGAGAGACGCCCACATGCACGGGCATGCGGCGGCGGACCTTGAGCGCACGGAAACGCTCGGAGGCGCGGACCTCGGCAAAGGACATGAGGTCTGTAAGGCCGTGGTCGAGGAACTCGAAGAGGGCCGCCTCGTCCGTGTTGGAGAGGAAGAGGCCGGCTTCCACGTCGTGCTCGGCCAGGTACTGCTCCAGAAAATGGACGAGGTGCGCCTCGGCGGGGACGTCGCGGTAGGCTTCGGGCATTTTCTCCTTTGCCTCGAAGGCATAGACATCAAATGGCGAGTGCCGGAGATGGTCGTAGTAGACCTCGGGCCGGCAGAGGACGACGCCGTCCTGCACGTCGAGGTAGGCGAGGAAGGCGGCCTCCGAGGGGAGGTATTCCTCGATGCTGGAGGCACCCTCGACCGTAAGGTCCGCGATTTCCTGGAGCTTGGGCAGGATGATGCGCCAGAATTCCGCAAGGCGGCGGCGTCCGACCTCTATGCGGAGCTCGCCATTCTTGTCCATGCTCTGAAAGAGGGGGGCGAGGTTGGCTGCGGCTGTTTTGGAAATGCGGCAGAAGTCGTTCTCGTTTCGGAAGTAGCTGCCGGTCGAGCCGTGGAGGAGGAGCGGGAGACGGCCGGTCACCACAATGCCCTCCAAGGTGTTTCCAAGGAAGCTGGGTTTTACGCTGAGTGCGGGCCGAAGGTCCACCTCCACCATGCGGAGGTTGCATTTTTCCTTTTCGGGGATGGTTCGTTCGAAGGTGATCGTACCGGCTCCCACGGCATCGAAGAGGCGGTCGAGAATCTCCCCGGAGAGGGGGAGCTTGTCCGAGACGCGGGCCCAGCCGCTCTCGGGGTCGTAATAGAAGACGTCGCGCCGCGCCTCCCGTTCGAGGCCGGAGAACATGGCGAGGATGTGGATGGATTCTCGAAGGAAGGCCAGCCATTTTTTGCCTTCCTCGTCAAATGCGTCCTCCGAGAGCTGGAGAGTGGTGGACCTGCCGAAGGTGACGGACTTGCCGGCGGCCACATCGAAGGAGAAGTCCTGGATGTTGGGCACCTTGTAGAGCCGGCCCTCGCCGACCTTGAACTGCACGTACCAGTCGTTGAAACGGTCTACGCGGATTTGCGGCTCCAGATGGAGGGTGGCCTGCTTTTGGGGGGCGGTTTTCTGGATGTTTCCGAAGGACTGGAAGAGCGAGAGCGCGGACTTGCTGGTGGCATCCCCGACGGGGTTCTTCCGAAAATGCTGTTCGGCGAGGAGGAGAAGGGCCGTCTCGTGCTCGCAGAGCTCGTGGTCGAGGCGGCCGCGGTACGTCCTGCGGTACGCGCAGGACCAGTTTCGGCAAATGCTGTGGACGGGGCCTTCGCGGTCGAGGTACATGTCGGCCATATAGTAGCCTTTGTTGTCGTAGAGCGTCGCGTGGGCCGAGATGTTTTTTGCGGAAGCATCCTCGGAGCCAGAGCTCCCATAGGAGTCGTGGGGAACCCGCATATAGCCGACCTCTATTTTCATCGTGGGGCGCAGGCTGTCGAGAAGGCGCTGGGCCTTTAGGAGGGCTGTTTTGGATATTTGGACATTTGTACGGAAAAGCTCGGGACGGAAATAAAGGTAGGGCTCGGCGGCCTTGGAGGAGACATTCTCCTGGGAGGCTTCGCGCTCCTTCTGCTCATTTTCCTGCATGGCGGATAGTTCACGAACGCCGTCCGCGTAGGTCGAAAGGAGCTTCTGGCCCTTTGTCTTTTTGACGGCTGCCTTTGCTCTCGATGGTTTTTTTACACCCTTGGCGGGGCGGGCATTTGCCAGTTCTTTTTCCATGCGGCTCTCCGCAATCTGTTTTTCGAGGGAATCCGAGAGGAAGAGCTTTTCCCCGAGGCACATTTCCGCGTAGAGGAGGGCGGCGACCATATGGGCACAGTAGGTCTGATTGGAACTGGTCTCGGAGCAGGTGCAGTTGAGACGCTGGATGCGGTTATCGTAATTGAGATGGATGCTCACATAATCAGAGTTTTCGTCTTTGACGAGAATCCTGTAGCCAAAGTCTTCCTCGGTCAGGTAGCTCACCTTGTCCTCTGAAAGGAGCGACTGGCCCTTTTCGAGCGTAGCTTTATCGAAACAGTATCTCCAACCGGTCATGAGGGCCTCCTTTGCCAAATACAAAAATGGGTATCTTCTTATTATAATAGGTGGGAAGGCGAGGCGCAAGGAATTTGTTGGGATGAGGGGAAAGGAAAATTATAAAAAACATTCGCAAAATCGGGGGAAGATGGGTATAATGGGGGAGGAACATTTGACAAATGGAAGGGGTGGCGGTGATGACGGACGCGAGGACGCTTTACAAACTTATCATTTTATATATGCTTCGTCGGGCAAATTTCCCGCTGACAAATGCACAGATTACGGAGTTTATGGTCAGCAAGGAGTATACCAATTATTTCGGGGTGCAGGAGGCGATCGGGGATCTGATTGAGGCGAAGCTGATCACCTCCGAAAGGCTGCGCAATACGTCCCAGTACCAGGCGAGCATCGATGGGGAGAACACGCTGGAGTATTTCAGCTATATGATTTCGGACGGGATTAAGAAGGATATTGATGAATTCGTCCGGGAAAATGCCTTTTCGATGCGGAACGAGTCCAGCACCAAGTCGGATTATATTCTCACGGAGAATAAGGAGTACGCCGTGCATTGCTGGGTCCAGGAGGGGAGGGAGTCGCTGATCGACCTTACAATCAACGTGCCGACCGAGGGGGAGGCCGAGCAGGTGTGCGCGAACTGGCCCTCGAAGAGTCAGGAGATCTATAAGTTCGTGCTGGAGAATTTACTGGAGGGGTGACGTTACTGAGGCGGCCGCTCCTTCATGAAGCAAGGATATCCACTCTCATTCTGTAGCGTCTGCAAGTCTGCCCCCCTCTCAGTCGGCTTCGCCGACAGCTCCCCCTCAAGGGGGAGCCAAGGGGAGTGGTTACTCTTCAGCTGCCCCCCGATTATCTGTCATTCTGAGGAGCGAAGCGACGAAGAATCCCGTCAACTTTTCGAGAAACCTCACGGGATTCTTCGCTTCGCTCAGAATGACAAGCCGTTCACAAGGAAAAACAGTCCTATTTTAGGGGCTACCTAAACTGTAACGGGGAGTGGGGTGGCTTTTCAGTTTTTATTTTTTTACTTGTTGAATTTAACGCGGTGAAATGGTAAAATATGAAACTGTTGCGGAACCTGGCGATTGGTCAGAGGGAAAACGCAGATTACTGTTGCGAAACCAGAGGATTTGCCAGGGAAGGGCGCAGAATGACGCGGGGATTGCATTTGCCGCGAAAGGATTATGGATTCTCCGGAGATGTCCGGAGGGAAGGAGAAAGAAATGAAAAAATTGGCAGCTATGTTACTTGCAGGCGTGATGGCGCTTGGGCTTGCGGCCTGCGGAGGGACGGCGTCGTCCTCCAAGACCACTTCCTCTACGGCTCCGGCTTCTTCGGCCGCGGAAGAGGACTTTGACATTACGGGGAAGAAGATTGGCGTGCAGACCGGCACGACCGGCGATATTTACGTGAGCGAGGAGGACTGCGAGGTGCTCCGCTACAATTCCGGTTTCGAAGCCGTGCAGGACCTTCTCAATGGAAAGATTGACGCCGTGATCATCGACGACCAGCCGGCGAAGACATTTGTCGAGAAGTCCGAGGGGCTGCAGATCCTGCCGACGGCCTATGTCATTGAGAATTACGCGATCGCGATCGCCAAGGACAACAACGAGCTGACCGAGTCCTTCAACAAGGCCATCGAGGAGCTCAAGAAGGACGGAACCCTTGACAAGATCGTGAACTACTACATCAACGGAGAGGGTGAGACCTACACATCCCCGGAGGGCATCCAGTACGATGGCGAGCTTGTCATGGCGACAAATGCCCAGTTCCCGCCGTATGAGTTCTACAATGATGAGAATGTCATCGTCGGCATCGACGCGGACTTCGCGAGGGCCATCGGCGACAAGCTCGGCAAGGAAATCAAGATCGAGGACATGCTCTTTGACTCCACGATTCCGGCGGTCACATCCGGCAAGGCGGACTTCGTCATGGCGGGCATGACGGTAACCGACGAGCGCAAGCAGTCGGTAAACTTCACGGACAGCTACTACACCGGCAAGCAGGTCATTATTGTGAAGAAATAAAATAATCGGACGGATGCCCTGGAGGCGGTATGCAAGCTTTTTTTGAGGATTTAGCAAACGATTTTTATACGAACCTGATCGCGGCGGACCGCTGGAAGCTGCTGCTGCAGGGCCTGGGGGTGACGATGGAGATTACCATCCTCGCCCTCATCCTGGGACTTGCTTTGGGCTTCCTCACGGCCATTGTCCGCTCGACACACGACAAGACCGGGAAACTGATCATTTTGGACGCGATCGCGCGGCTGTACACGACGGTCATCCGCGGGACGCCGACGATGGTGCAGCTCCTCATCGTGAACTTCGTCATCTTCGCGTCCATCAGCGTCAGCAAGGTCCTGGTCGCGGTCATTTGCTTCGGCTTCAACTCCGGCGCGTACATTTGCGAGATCGTCCGCTCGGGTATCATGTCCGTGGACGAGGGGCAGTTCGAGGCCGGACGGAGCCTTGGCTTTAGCTACGCGGGGACGATGGTGCACATCATCCTGCCGCAGGCCTTTAAGAACATCGTGCCGGCCCTCGGCAACGAGTTCATCACGCTCCTGAAAGAGACGTCGATTTCCGGCTACATCGCCATCATGGAGCTCACGAAGGCGGGCGACATCATCCGAAGCCGGACCTTCAACGCATTTTTCCCACTGATTACGGTGGCGCTCGTCTATCTGGCCATCGTCATCCTGTTCCAGCAGCTGTGGAAGAGGCTCGAAAGGAGGCTGAGGAAAAATGAGCAGTAAGAAGAATAAGGCGGAGCATTTGAAAAATGACGTTGCGGCGGCAAATGCCGGCAGGGGGAAACCGATTATCCGGATCGAGCATTTGACAAAGTCTTTTGAAAAGCGGGGCTTCGGAAAGCGAAAACGCAGGTCCGGGGATGCAGAGCAACCGGACGATGCCCATATCCATGCAGTGCAGGACGTATCACTCAGCCTGTACAAGGGGGATGTGATGGTCATCATTGGGCCTTCGGGGTCGGGAAAGTCGACGCTTCTTCGCTCAATCAACATGCTGGAGACGCCGACGTCGGGGCATATCTGGTTTGACAACGTGGATTTGACGGATAAGGCGACGAAGATTGACCAATACCGCCAGCGGATGGGCATGGTGTTCCAGCATTTTAACCTGTTTCCGCACAAGACGATCCTGCAGAACCTCACGCTTGCCCCCATCAAGCTCCAGAAGCGGCCGGAGGCGGAGGTGCGGGCGGAGGCGATGGAGCTTCTTGCGCGCGTGGGCCTTGCGGACAGGGCAAATGCCTATCCGAGCCAGCTTTCCGGCGGGCAGAAGCAGCGAATCGCCATTGTTCGTTCGCTTGCGATGCATCCGGACCTGATCCTCTTTGACGAGCCGACGTCTGCGCTCGACCCGGAGATGGTCGGCGAGGTGCTGGACCTCATGAAGGATCTGGCGAGGTCCGGCATGACGATGGCGGTCGTGACGCACGAGATGGGCTTTGCCCGCGAGGTTGGGAACCGGATCATTTTCATGGAGAGCGGCCGCATCCTCGCGGAGGGCACCCCGGAACAGTTCTACAAGAACCCGGATAACCCGAGGCTCAAGGAGTTTTTGTCGAAGGTATTGTGAGTGGTTTTATTTGGTTCGTCGGATTTTTCCGGAAAGGCAGGTAAGAGATGGGGGTTAATAAGAAGCTTCACACGGAGGCGGTGGACGAGCTTTTCCGGGCGATTCTGTGCCTTCGGACCGTGGACGAGTGTTACACATTTTTTGAGGATGTCTGTACGATTAACGAGATTCTGTCGCTCGCGCAGCGCTTCGAGGTCGCCGGGCTTTTGAAGGCCGGGCAGACCTACCTCGATATCTCCGAGAAGACAGGGGCTTCGACCGCCACCATCAGCCGCGTGAACCGCTCCTTCAACTACGGGAACGGGGGATACGAGATCGTCTGGGAGAGGATGCGGAAGGAGAAGGAGGAGGAGTAAAAAACGGCTCCGGGGCAAAAGAGCAAGGAGAAGCTTCTTGCGCTGAAAACTAAAAATGCAGGAAAAACCGGCCAGTGGTAGGAACCCTTGGCCGGTTTTTTTGGTTTTGTTACGATTTTTCCTCATCTTGTCGATTTTTTGTTTTTTTCTTCTCTTTCGGGGAGGGCAGGTCTTGCCTTCCTCGATTTTTTTCTGCCTCGGCATCGGCGGCGAGCTGGTCGACAAGACGTTCGATGAGGCGTTTGCGGACGAGGATGTCGTAGCTTAAGGCCCCGATGAGGGAGATGGAGCGGAGGAGGCCGGCATCTTCCGGGGGAGCGTCCGGGAAGGTTTCGCCGGCGGCTTCCATGGTTTTCGTGAGTTCCTCCTGGGTGGGTTCTCTGCGGCTTTTGGCGAGGGAGAGGACTTCCTCGTAGACAGCCTCGATGGATGGGCAGCCTTCCTCGGGGGCAAAGCAGGCCTCGGAGAGGGGCTCGGTGAGGGTACGGATGTCGCCGATGGACATGAAGTCCTTTAGGTAGTAGATGAAGAGGAGGAGCAGGACGTGCTCGCGGGAATATTTTTTCTTCTCCGGCGGCGGCAGGAGGCGGTTTTTCGTGTAATTCTGAATCATGGTCTTGGTGAGGATTTTGTCCTCGGGGTGGCGCTTCATGCCCGAGAGGTGGTCGTCCATGAGGGTGGTCACCTGGTCCATGTAGAGGTCGATCGCGGGGATGTCCTCTAAGCGGATGAAGGCGTTGGGGTCGTCCGAGAGGAGGGTGGTTTTTAGAGCTTCAAAATCGATCATGGTGGGTTCTCCTTGTTTATAAGTCGCGGTTCGGGGGTGGCCTCTCTCAGTCACACTTGGCTCCCCCTGAGGGGGCAAGGGGGCGGGGCGCCATGTGAAGGACGGATCGTTACGTCGGCACCCCTCTCCGTCACGGCTTCGCCGTGCCACCTCCCCCTGAGGGGGAGGCAAGAGGAGAGAGTCGCCTTAAGATGGTGGGAGCCGTTACGTTGGCCCCTCTCCGTCACGGCTTCGCCGTGCCACCTCCCCCTGAGGGGGAGGCAAGGGGAGCGGTTTTACTCTTCCCGCACCAGTTTGGCGAAGGCGGCGAACATTTTTTTGGTGCCCCAGGCGGGGAAGTCTACGGTGACTTCGAAATCGCGGCCGCGGTCGCGGATGGCAAGGACGGTGCCGGTGCCAAATTTCATGTGGCGGACCTTGTCGCCGATGTCGTAGCCGAGCGCAGCAGTGCATAGGGGCGTTGCTGCGGAAGATTTTCCGGTACCGGCCACGGATGCCTTATCGTTACCGAACGATGCACCGGAACCTGCCGCGAAGGATTTCCCGGCACCGGACGTGGATGCGTTGTCGTTTCCGAACGATGCTCCGGAAGCTGCCGTGAAGGATTTTCCGGTACTGGTAGTTCCGTTGGCACTGGCCGTAGATGCTTTGCCGTTTCCGAACGATGTTCCGGAACCTGTCGCGAAGGATTTTCCGGCACCGGCACCGGATGCTTTGCCGTTTCCGGCAGCTCCGCCTGCGTTTCCATTTGCCGCACCGCTCGCCGGAAAGGGTTTTCCGAAGCCTGGGTTGCCGGCTTTTGCAAGATAGGGATTGTTGTAGTTTGTGAGGGAAGGCTTTTTCGTGATGGCTGCGCGGAGGTCCGAGTTGAAGCCGCCCTTCGGAGGGGTGGGCCTTCGGTAGGAGCCGTCCCGTCCCATGTCCACGAGATTGCGGGGGATTTCACGGACGAAGCGCGAGAGGGCGCGGGGTTCAACGCTTCCGTGGATGAAACGCTCGTTAGCCGACGTGAGCGTAAGAGCCTCCTTTGCGCGGGTGATGCCCACGTAGCAAAGCCGCCGCTCCTCCTCAACCTCCTCCACCTCGTTCTCGCTCTTGATGCACATCTCGCTCGGAAATGTCCCCTCCTCCATGCCGGCGAGGTAGACGACAGGAAATTCAAGTCCTTTGGCCGCGTGCAGTGTCATGAGGAGTACGCGGTCGTCCCCGTCTTCCACCGTGTCGATGTCGGCGATGAGGGCGACCTCCTCCAAGAAGTCCCCGAGGCTGGGCTCGTCGGCATCTTTCATATACTGTGCGGCCTTCGCACAAAGCTCGTTGATATTCTGAATGCGTTCGTTGGCCTCGTCGGTATTCTCCCTCTCCAGTTCCTCCACATAGCCGGTCTTTTTGATAACCAATTCCAAAAGCCCGTCCACGGCGTGTTCCCTGGCATCGGCTTGCAGCTCCTCCACAAGCATCGTGAAGGGCAATAGCTTTTTCCTGGCGGCGGGTTTAAAGGCCGGACTTTCCTGCACCCGCTGGACCGCCTCGTAGAAGGAAAGCCCCTGTTCCCCGGCAAATGCCGCAACCGCGCGGATGGTGGTATCGCCGATGCCGCGCTTCGGGATGTTGATAATGCGCTGTACGGAAATGTCGTCCGCCGGGTTTTCAAGGAGCCGCAAATAGGCGAGGATGTCCTTGATCTCTTTCCGCGCATAGAAATTTACGCCGCCCACCAATTTGTAGGGCACGTTTCTGAACATCATGCTCTCCTCGATTGGACGCGACTGCGCATTTGTCCGGTAGAGGACGGCGAAATCTTTGTAGTTCCGCTCCCCGCTGCGTACCATCTGCGAGATTTCATTCGCGATGAACGCGGCCTCCTCACGGCCGTCGGAGAGCGTCCGGAGGCGGATTTTTTCCCCGGAGCCTGCATTTGTCCAGAGGGCCTTCTCCTTGCGGCGACCATTGTTCGCAATCACGGCATTTGCCGCGTCCAGAATGTTTTGCGTGGAGCGGTAATTCTGCTCCAGGCGAACAACCTTCGCATCAGGAAATGTATCCTCAAAGTTCAAAATATTCTTTACGTCCGCGCCCCGGAATTTATAAATGCTCTGGTCGTCATCGCCGACCACGCAGAGGTTCCGGAATTTTGCGCTGAGGAGCTTCACGAGCTTGAACTGGACCGTGTTGGTGTCCTGGTATTCATCGACCATCATGTAGTGGAAACGCTCCTGGTAAATATTCAGAATCTCCGGGCGCTCCGTGAAAAGGCGCACACAAAGAACAAGAAGATCGTCAAAATCCATGGCGTTCGCTTCCCGGAGGCGTTTCTGGTAGTCGCCGTAGAGGTCGGCCACGCGGTCTGTCCCCCACCCTCTGTTCGTTCTGGCAAATGCCTCCGGCGAGATGAATTCGTTCTTCGCCTTGGAAATCTTGCGGAGGGTGGCCCTTTCCGGGCAGCGCTTCGGGTCTACCCCCTGCCTTACGTAAATGTCCTTCAGAAGGCGGAGCTGGTCGTCGGTATCGTAAATCGTGAAATACCGCGTAAAGCCGAGTGCTTCTGCATGGCGGCGAAGGACGCGGACGCAGAAGGCGTGGAAGGTCATGACCCAGATTTCGTGCGAGCCGAAGCCAATCATGTCGTCGACACGGGTTTTCATCTCGTTGGCGGCCTTGTTGGTGAAGGTGATGGCGAGGATGCTGCCCGGAAGCACGCCGAGGACGTTGATGAGGTAGGAGATGCGGTGTACGAGGACGCGGGTCTTTCCGGAGCCGGCCCCCGCGAGGATCAGCTCCGGACCTTCCGTCGCCAGCACCGCCTCCTGCTGCCGATCATTTAGTTTTGCAAGGATTTCTTCCCGTTCCATATCCTTCTCCTTTCTGCGCTTTCTTCCCCAAACCCTGTTGAAATCACTGAAACTTTATTATAACAGGAAAACGAGCCGTTGAGAAGTACTTGGATGATGAGGAAGGAAGTCTCATAAACACCCACAGCTTCCGTTCAACCCAATACCCTCAAAAAAAGGCATTGTGGCTGACTTTCGGTGAGGCAAGGAAGCATCCAGTCAGCCAAACATCCCCCAAATCAGGCATTGTGGCTGATTATCGGTGCGGCAGGGAAGCATCCAGTCAGCCAAACATCCCCCAAATCAGGCATTGTGGCTGATTATCGGTGCGGCAAGGAAGCATCCAGTCAGCTCAAAATGCGTTTTTCGGGGATTTGAGCTGACTTTTCTTCCGAGCAGCCTCTGCCGAGTCAGCTCAAAATTCCAATTTCGGGGATTTGGGCTGACTTTTCCTCCGAGTAGCCTCCGTAAAGTCAGCTCAAAATTCCAATTTCGGGGATTTGGGCTGACTTTTCCTCCGAGTAGCCTCCGCAAAGTCAGCTCAAAATGCCATATTCAGGAATTTGGGCTGAATTTTCCTCCGAGCAGCCTCCGTAAAGTCAGCTCAAAATTCGATTTTCAGGAATCTGGGCTGATTTTTCTATCGAGCAGCCTCTACAAAGTCAGCTCAAAATGCGATTTTCGGGAATCTGGGCTGATTTTTCCATCGAGCGGCCTCTACAAAGTCAGCTCAAAATGCCAATTTTGGGGATCTGAGCTGAATTCCATCCGAGTAGCTCTCACAAAGTTTACGTCAGATTGCAGAGGGGGTAGAAATAGAACAATCCCCCGCAGTTACAGTTCAGGTACCCCTTGATTTTTGTCATTCTGAGGAGCAAAGCGACGAAGAATCCCGTCAATTTTCCGGAAAAACATTACGGGATTCTTCGCTTCGCTCAGAATGACAAGCTTTACACGAGGAAAA
>CADCQU010000107.1 GCA_902803635.1 uncultured Lachnospiraceae bacterium
AGATTCACCGTCTTTTCCAGCTGCTCCGCAATTTTGTCAAACCGCTCCTGAAAATCCGCGACCTCTTCCGCCTGCAAAAGCCCAAGGTGCCGCTCCGGCAGCCGCGCCTCCTCCATCGGAGGCAAATAGCCCAGCACCGGTAAGTCCGTCTCCCGCTCGATAATTCCTTTTAAATGCGCATGAAGTGATGGTTTGCAGTCTACGAAAATCACCCCGACGATGTGGCTTTCGTGTATACAAGTTCCGCTCTCTTTTCCAAGAGTTCTGATTGGGCGTTCCTCCAACGACTCGTCGATATCACTATTTTTTCTGTATATTTCCGCAAACCGAAGCATCCCCAGAATTTGCGCCGCGAGCGTCAGGCTCTGTCCGTGGGTCCGGACCGCGAGAATCACCGGTGTATTTGTCGCCTTCGCAATCTCCCATGCAGAATTTCGCGCAGTCCCGCCGATGCCATCATAAAAGCCCATCGCGCCTTCCAGAATGCATAACTGCTCTGACACTACATTTCCGACAAATACCTGCCCTGAATTTACATCTCGCGCAAAAGACTGCTCAGAATCCACAGCTCCCTCAAAAGACCGCTCAGAATCCACAGCTCCCTCAAAAGACCGCTCAGAATCTTCAGCTCCCTCAAAAGACCGCTCAGAATCCACAGCTCCCTCAAAAGACCGCCTCGAATCCGCCTCTCCTTCAAGAGTCTGCCTCGGATTTACATCTCTATGAAAAGCTCGCTCAACGCTCCTTCGAACATTTTCCTCCCCCATGAGAAAAAGATCCAGATTCCCGCATGGAATTCCCAGAACACGGCTGTGAAACATCGGATCCAGGTAATCCGGGCCGCATTTGAAAGCGCGAAGCGAAAGCCCGCGCTTTTGAAAGGCCCGGAGCAGCCCCGCCGTCAGCACCGTCTTCCCGCTGCCGCTCCCCATTGCCGAGATCATCAGGCGTTTCACGGGTGAACCTCCACCCGCTCCGTATAAAAGCCGAGTTCATCCTTACAAACCTTCAACACAAATGGAAACCGGTCCACGTCGACGCAGCAGGCGAAATCTCCCTGCGGGAACACCTCCCGCTTGGCGGGGTCAAAGAACTTTGCCCCGGCCGTCCACCGAAGAGCCTCCGCCCGCTCCCGGATGTCCGCCATCGGCTCCCCGACAAGAAGGCTCCGCAGGTACTCCGCACAGAGCTCGTCCTCCTCGGCCGGCACGGTTCCGCCGGTTCCCATCGCGACAAGCGTCACCTTCTCCGGATTTTTCGCCTCGATGTACCGCGCAACCGCCGCCGCATTGACAAGGCACCCCGTCAGAATCTCCGAGGCATTTGCAGCCGCGACAAGCCCCTGCGTTCCGGCACTCGTCGAATGAATAATAAGCCGGTCGCGAATCGCCTCCCGGTCCACCGTCGAAGGCGAATTTCCAAAATCAAAGCCTTCCAGCTTCTTCCCCTTCCGCTCCCCGATGAGCACGCTCCCCGGAAACTTCTCATGAAGGGCAAACGCTTCCGGAATCGGCCCGACCGGACGAATTCCCTGAACGCCGTAGGCATACAGCCAGCACTCCAGCGTAAACGCCCGGAACACGTCGATGATGACCGTAATTCCCTCCGCCCGCCGCGCACCCTCAATCAGCCTATCCACAACAACTTCACGCATTTCACTTTCCTCCCATATATTCCTCCGGCCCTGCCGTCACCAAAAACACCGGGTTCTGGGCCTTCAGCATGGAAAGCCCCGCTACATTTTCCGTCCTCAAAATGGAAATTTGTACCACTTCGATGGAAAATCCGTCCCCAGCGAGCACTTTTCTTGCCACTTCGAGCGTTTCCAGGCAAATGGCCGAGACGCAGATCGTGGCCTTTGGATTTGCCTCCCGCACGGCTTTCACGATTTCCGGCAAATGCCCGCCGCTTCCGCCGACAAATACCTTGTCGGGGGCGGGATAGCTTAACTGCCGTTTTTCTCCCTCGCAAGCTCTGCAACCATAGAATACCCCGGGTGCTTCTCCGGCCACCGGCACGACGTTCCATGCCCCGAGCTTCCTCCGGTTCTCCTCGATGAGCTCCAGAGCCTCCGCCTTCCGCTCAAATGCAAAGACACGTCCCGCAAAAAGCCCCAGCTCCACGCTGACCGAGCCGGTGCCAGCCCCAACATCCCAGACCACGTCCTCCCGTGCGGGCGCGAGCTTCGATAAGATCACACTCCGCACCTCCGCCTTCGTCATCGGCACCTTCCCGCGAACGAACTCCGTATCCGGAATCCCGCCAAAAAAGCGACGGTTTGCATTTGCCAAAGGAGCCACCCAGAGCACGGCGGGATCCTGAAAGTCCATTTTGGAAAGCTCCACAGCAGTTCCACGGACAATCCGCTCGCCCGCTCTAAAATTTTCAAAAAAGCCAGTGTCCTTCTCCTCTCGCGCCTCCGCAGTCCCGCTAGAAGGCCGCATGGTCGCTTCAAGGGTTCCTCCAAAAGTAGCGTCTTTCTCCTCGCGCGCCTCCGCAGTCCCGCAAAAAGGCCGACAGCTCGCCCCAAGGTTTTCCCCAACCGCCGCCAAAAGCTCGCCAAGGCCCGCCTCCGCAAGCTCCCCGCAGATGGCCGCCGGCGAATTCGCACCTCCCGTCAGGAAAAACGTCCCCCGGCCGTCCATCACCTCGCGGACCGCATTTGCCTTCCGGCCATGCGCGGAAACCAGCTTCCAGTCCTGCCACGGCACACCCAGCCGCGCCGCGAGCATTTGCAGGGAGGAAATCCCCGGCAAAACCCGCACCTCAAAGGCAGCCGCATCGGCAAATGCCTCCACCGCCAAGAGCACGGACTTCGCCCCGGAGTAAAAACCGGAATCCCCGCTGAAGACCACGGCAACGCTACGCTCTTCGGAAAGGCTTCCAAGAATCCCCGGAATCTCAGAAGGCTTCGCCGAAATAAGCCTTGGAGACGGCTTCGGAGCATTTGCCAAAAACAACTCCCGCAAAACCCGCTCCGCCCCAATCACAACCTCCGCTCCGTTGATGGCCGCCTCCGCCTCCCGCGTCAGCGTTCCCGCACCGCAGCCGGTGCCAACCAAAAAAAGCTTCTTTTTCATCCCTCCTCACCAGTCTCCAGCTCGTCCACGTGGCGAAGATAAGCCTCCACCCTTCGCACAAGCTCCTCCCTCGTTTGTGCCGGAGGCTTCATTTTCATGGCCCATGCCCTCCCTGGATGCACACTATCCCAAAATGGCATTTTTCCTTCATATCGCCCTTTTCCGGGATCATGGTTACCAAAGCCATCCAGCACCCTGTTCCATACCGGAGCAAATTTCTCGATGAGCAAAGATTCTGCCAGCGGAATCCAGATATCATCAACTACCAAATACCTGCATCGGAAGTCATCCAATTCCAGATTTTCCGCACTTGAAATCGAGTCTGCATGTTCACAAAGCCTTTTATATAGGACAGTTCCCGGATCAGCTCCCAGACCAAATCCACCTTTTCTGGCACCTGCCGGTACGGCTTTTCCAACATAGATTGGCTGTCTGTATTCTCCGCCCTGATTCTTTTTTGAAAGTTCCTGATACATCTTATTATCGCCGGTATAGTATAGGATGTACACACCAGCACCGACAAATGGTTCAGGGGGTAGCAAATGAACCGGCGATGAAAGAGCCGCCTCCGCAACGCTCTCTCCAAGATTCCTCTTGTCCAAGGGGTTAAATGGTTCAATTACGGGAACTACATCATTTTTCGTCATCTGTATTCTTCCTCCCCTCCCTAAGCACTCGCATTACGGAATCCCCTATGATTCTCGCTAAACGTACCGGTACCGCATTCCCAATCTGGCGCATACTCTCCGTCCACGAGCCATAAAATTTATATTCGTCCGGGAACGTCTGGATTCTGGCACTTTCCCGCACCGTATAATACCGCTGCGACCCATCATCCAACACGACCATATTCTCGCCACCTGGAACCCCGTGTGCACCTGCCTTAATTGTTTTCGAAGGCTCATCCAAGGTACTTCCTGAATGCCCAATGTACGTCTTCGCCCCCGCGCGAAACTCGTGGTTAGGAACCTCATTTGCCTCTTGGCTCCCCGGCTTTGGCAAATCAAAAATTGCATCCCGGACCGTTTGCCAGGGAAGTTCTTTGGGCGGTTCTTTCATTATCCTCGAAACCGCCGCTTTCTCCTTTTCCGGAACCTCCGGCTTTGACAAATGGTGCTTCGCCCAATAAGCTCCACTTACCCATTTTGAATATAAAAGTGCTCCCTTCGAATGGGTAGGATTTGGAAACTCCCACTCCGCCTCTATATCTTTCCGGAAACCTACAATAACTACTCTGTGCCTCTGTTGCGGCACACCATAGTCCGCCGCATTGACCAGTTGGTACTTTACCCTGTAGTCCGGTACACAGGTAGAGGAAGCATCAACTTCCTCCAACATTTTCTTGTGCTCTTCCCAGCCCATATTAGTGGCTTTCTCAACAAACGGATATTGCAACTGCAGCAATATGTATTCGAAATACGGACGAAAAGACTGTCGGAGCAGACCCTTGACATTTTCAAACACAAAGGCTACCGGGTGAAGTTCTCGAACTGCGCGAACCGCCTGGGGAAACATATCCCGCACATCGTTATAAGCTCCATGCTTTCCCCCAAGTGAAAATGGTTGGCAAGGCGGTCCACCCG
The DNA here is from genome assembly GCA_902803635.1 of uncultured Lachnospiraceae bacterium. Classification (GTDB taxonomy): domain Bacteria; phylum Bacillota; class Clostridia; order Lachnospirales; family Lachnospiraceae; genus Chordicoccus. The sequence continues at coordinate 4,664 of CADCQU010000107.1, forward strand.
ACACGATATCAATATTCTGGAAGCTTCCACGAAAATCTACTTCACGAACATCGTTCTGCATGACGTTCCAATCCGCAATTGTCTCGTAGCCCTCCGCAATATTTGCATTAATGTTCTCACATGAGCACCTATCCCACTCTATCAAGGCACAGTGATGAAAGCCTGCCTGCTGCAAGCCCAATGCAAGACCTCCCGTCCCACAGAACAATTCCAATGAAGAAATCAAGGAAACCTCCCGGCGCTTCTTACGCCTTCAGACAGATTATAGGTTTTCTCTGGATAATATCTAACAAATTAATTCCTCGTCTCTTAAGATTATAGTCGTTAATCCCTGAAAACGCAACTACACCCCCAGCACCTTCCCGCATTCCGCAAGCACCGACGAGTAATCCTGTCCCTGCTCCTCCGGCCTGCGCACGGCCACCACGCCCACGTCGGCGGCATTTGCCGCTGCAAGCTTCTCGGCAAATCCGCCCTCCCGGCCGCCGTCCTTCGTGACGAGCCAGGAAATGTCGTAGTCGCGCAGCATGGCAAGGTTCATGGCCTCGGAAAATGGCCCGCGAAGGGCGAGGATATTCCGCATCGGAAGTCCGAGGGCCTTGCAGGCCGCAATGCCATCCTCCGTCGGCAAGACCCGAGCATGAACCCTCCCAGCGGAAAGCTCCGAGAAGGCAGCCAGTTCCTTCGCCCCCGTCGTCACCAAAATGTTCCCGTCTGTCTTTGCGAGAAATGCCGCTGCCTCAGCCACGGAATCCACCCAAAATATATTTCCCGTATCAAACACATTTTCAGTAGCTTTCTCCTTGAAAGCAGCTTCTCCTGCTACTGTTATACTCGAAGGCATCCTCGCAATCAAAGAACCCAGCGTGGCATTCTCCTTCCTATCGTATCCCCGCAAAAGCCGAAGGCATCGGACCTTCGCCCTCGCCGCCGCAGCCCGGATATTTCGCGAGGCCTCCACCGCATACGGGTGCGTGGCATCCACCACAAGGTCAAATTCGGCAAATAGCCGCTGCATGGCGTCCTCGTTCCGCCTCCCGACAAGGATACGGATATGTGGAATCCCCGCAAGCTCCTCCGCCCCGGCCGGCGTCGCGACGCTGACATAAATGCGGGGTTCATCTGTGCCAATCCGTCCGGCCAGCTCCTCCGCAAGAACCCTCCCCTCGGTCGTCCCTCCAAAAATCAGAAGCCTGCCGCCCCGATTGTTGACAATTTCCTCGCCATCGCCCCTGTCATTCTGAGGAGCGAAGCGACGAAGAATCCCGTCAGGCTCCTCGTCCCTGTCATTCCGAGGAGCACCGCGACGAAGAATCCCCTCCGGATCCTCCTCGCCCTCCTCCCTGTCATTCTGAGGAGCACCGCGACGAAGAATCTCCTCCGGCTCCTCCTCCCTGTCATTCTGAGGAGCGAAGCGACGAAGAATCCCGTCAGGCTCCTCCTCCGCATACCCCCGCTCGGTCACCATCCGCCCGCCAATCATCCGCGTCCTGGTATTTCCAATAAATACCGTAGTAAACATATCGACTTCGGCTCCCGCAAGCTCCGCGAGCGTGCAGAACACAGCCTCCTCTCCCTCGCGACCAATGTTGCGCACATAGCCGCAGGGAGTATCGGCCTCCCGCCCCAAAGAAAGAAGTATCTCCACAGTCCTCGTCAAATGCCCTTGCCGCCGATGCGAGGCGGGATTGTAGAGTACCAGCACGAGCTCCCCCAAGGCCGCCGCCTCCAGCCGTCGCTCAATCACCTCCCACGGGGTCAAAAGATCCGAGAGCGAAACTACGCAGAAATCATTGGTGAGTGGCGCTCCCAAAACCGCCGCGCCCGCAAGGGCTGCCGTAATCCCCGGCAAAACCTCCACTTCCACCCCCGGGTACTCCGGGAGGAGAGCGAGCACCGGTCCCGCCATCCCGTAGACCCCGGCATCCCCGGAGCAAATGAGCGAAACCGTCTCCCCCGCCGCCGCCCGTTCCAGGGCCATCCGGCACCGCGCAATCTCCCCCCGCATCGGCGTCGAAAAATACGCCTTCTCCGGAAATTCCTCCCGCACAAGGTCAATATACACAGAATATCCACCGATCGCCTCCGAGCGCATCAGGGCTTCCGTCGCCTCCGGCGTCCGCAGCCTCGCCCCGCCCGGCCCGAGGCCCACCACATACAAAGTACCCATGCATTTCTCCGCAGCTGCTTTTACAAAAGTTCCTTCAGCCTCCTCGCTTCCTCCTCCGTGAGCGTAATTCCCTTTCCCATCTTCGCATGATCCGGAGACCATTCGCGAAGATCGTACTTCGCCGCCGCACCATTCCACGAGACCTTGTTCAGTTCCTTCGTCCAGCCCCGCGAGCCCTCCGAAAGCACTCCAACATGCTCCACAATCTCAAACTTAAACTCCTTATCCATGATAGCATCCTCCTTGCTTTTCTTAACGGTTTGCTCAAAAAGTAGCGTTTTTTGTCATTCCAAGATGCGCGTCCTTCGGACATCCCAGAATCGAATCGCCTACGGCGATAAGGGGTGATGAAAACACCGAAGAATCTCGTCAACAGTAGAGACGAACAAAGGGCGTCCGAGTATAAGTTTATCGAGTCCCTATACGCACTTCATCTCAACGTGAACTTCAAAAAGTAATCCCTTTTATGCATTTAGCCGTTCATCTCGAAAACTTCAGGTTCTCCACATAAAGTCCGGGTTGAATTCTCTCTGCGCAAGAGCCACCGTCACCCTCCCATACGCCGTCTTTGGCAGGAGCAGGTCACCTCCACCCGCACCGAGAACCGCGCACCGCTCACACACGTTGTCAACTCCCACGGTTTTCTCGACAAATGCCGACCCCGAAAAGTTTCCCGGAACCTCCCGAAGCTCCTCCGCCGTAAAAAACTTGGGCAAATGTCCCAAAGCCGCCGCAGCTTCGAGCAGTCCTTCCTCGCCCTCTTTTTTATCGATACTAAAAATATCCGCAAGTGCCTCCGGAAGCACATCTGCCTCGGCAAATGCCTCCGTGAGGGCTTCGAGGACTTCCTCTTTCGAAACACCTCTCCGACAGCCCACGCCGGCCACCACGATTTTGGGGACAAGCACGAGGGCTTCCGAATTTTCCGCCCGGCTTCGACGGATCGTCACCAGCACCCGGGGTAGCCCCTCTCCGTCACGGCTTCGCCGTGCCACCTCCCCCTTAGGGGGAGGCAAGGGTTCGTTGTCCACGCTTTCCCTCTTACGTGCCGAGGATTCCTCCGATAGAAATATTTGTACATCCTTCGGTGTTTTCACTGGAGAAACGACTTGTACACCCGGTGGAATATCTCCTTCCATAGAGAAGTCGCTCTCCCAGAGAATCTCCCCTCCGGAAAGGAGGTTTGCGGAGATTTTCTTGATTCTCTCCGGCTGCAGCACCACAGTGCCGTGCCGGGCGGCCCAGGCATCCGCCGCGAACACGCCTCTCCGGTCGGTCGCCGTCGTCACCACTGCCTCCGCAGAAAGCTCCCGGGCAATCCGCCTTGCCAGTTCATTTGCCCCACCAATATGCCCACTTAAAATCGGAATCACGTAGCTTCCGGTCTCATCCACCACAAGTACCCCCGGGTCCACGGCCTTGCTGACCAAAAGCGGAGCCACCGCCCGCACGGCAATCCCCGCCGCCCCGACAAATACCAGGGCGTCGGCCTTTGCGAAAGCCACCTCCGTCCACGCCGAAAGCGACACCCCCCGCCCCAGCCGCGTGACATTTGCCGAAAAAGACTCCTCACATACCCCGGGCGACATCCC